>DDWY01000015.1 GCA_002347705.1 Anaerolineaceae bacterium UBA2274
TTGGTGAAAGCGAAGAAGCCGAAGGTTGGGATCTGCTTGCCCGTGTGCGCGCGGATTTGAAACAGTACGAGGAGGGCACGCTCAGTGCCAGCCCCGAAGCGCTGGCTGAAGCGCAGGACTTTATGTACCTGGCGGAGGGCTCGGATTGGTTCTGGTGGTACGGTACTGACCAGGATTCCGGGCAGGACAGCTACTTTGACGAAGGCTACCGCGCGCTCCTTAAAGGCGTCTACACCTCGTTGGGCGTTGAATATCCTGCTTTCCTGGATATTCCTGTGATTCAACCGCAGCCTCTCAAGGCTGATGTGGCTGTCAGTGGTGAGATGACGCCTGTAATCGATGGCGTTTCAGAAGAAGATGAGTGGAGCAAAGCCGCTCTTTATCAGGCGGCAGATCAGGACCCGATCCAGAGCTTTGCTTACGGCATGGACCAGGAGAATCTCTATCTCCAGATCGTCCTGGCTAAGGTCCTGGCTGGAAGTGAGGCGGTTGAAATCTACCTGAACGCTCCTGGAGACGTGGACAGACAGATGGCTGATCTGAACGGTACAGGGCAGCTACTGGCTCCGGCTTCGCGCATGCTCGAAGTCAAGCCAGGTCAAACTACCCTGGGGCTGTACCTGACAGATGGAACAACCTGGACAAAGCAGGAAGGAGAGCTTGGTCTGGTGGCTGCCAGTGGAGGCGTGATCGAGGCGCAGCTTCCCAAGAACGTTTTGGGAGATGCCAGCAACGGAATTGTGATTCCAACGCAGGTCATTCTGCGCCAGGCGGAAGCCATCCAGTTCAACCCATCTGCTCCGCTTGCCATTCAGTACTTCAGTTTTGAACCGGTCACCAGCGTGTTGCTCGTCGAAGACCCTGAGGGTGACGACACAGGTCCGGGCAGCTATACCTATCCCAAGGATGGCGTATTCAAGGCTGGGGATTTTGACCTGACAGCTTTTGAAGTCTCAAGTGATGGTGCCAATCTGTATTTCAGCTTTACAGTCAAGGCCCCGATCACCAATGGCTGGAATTCCCAAGCAGGTTTCTCGGTGCAGACTTTTGATGTCTATATTGATCAAGACCCCGGAGCGGGCACTGGCAACCGCATGTTATTACCTGGCAGGAATGCCGCGCTGGCAGACGGCAACGGCTGGGATATTGCAGTCTGGATCGAAGGCTGGACGCCGCAGGTCCTCCTCCCGGGTGAGGATCCAATGGCGGAACCCGTGAAGGACACTGAAGCCAGCTCAGCCATGAAAGTTTATGTGGATGTCGGCAAAAACGCTGTCATCGCCAGTGTGCCTTTGGAATTCTTCGGTACTGGTAATCCCAGTGACTGGAGTTATGCCGCCGTAGTGCTCGGGCAGGAAGGCTATCCGTCCGAGGGCGTCTGGCGTGTGCGCGATGTCAGCCAGAACGCAGAAAGCTATCGATTTGGCGGCGCGCCGCTGGATAATAATCACACTCGCATCATTGACCTGGCATTACCATCCGCTTATACTCCTGACCAGGCAACCTTGTTGGGTACCTATCCCTCTTCCGCCCAGCCAATTGACGGCAAGGGACCAGACGATTTCGCGATCATTCCTTTGATCGCTGTAACAGATTAATGGAAACAGAGAGAATCATGGATTTTTATTTGACAGAAAAACCACGCGAAAGCGTGGAACTAACACTAAGCGATGGCAGAATCATTACTGGAAAAAGAGGCGGGAGGCTTGAAGAATTTGTCCGCGCCGTTCAGAAGCCTGACGAGCCTCTGGTCGTAGGAGCAATTTTGGACGGTCAGTTGCGCGAATTGACGTATCCGGTTGGGCAAGACGGAAGGGCAACGCTGCTGACTATGCAAGATTCAGACGGGGCGCGCATCTATCGCCGCTCGCTGGTCTTTTTGCTTGAAGTTGCGTTCAAGAGTTGCTTCCCTGAAGGAGAATTGAATATCGACCATTCGGTTTCTTCGGGGGGCTACTATTGCCAGGTAAGTAATCTGCCTCAATTTGGGCAGGAAGAGCTTGATCGCATAAAAGCGGCAATGCAGGAGCTTGTGGATCAGGACGTGCCTTTCGTGCGAGAAACCGTGCCGCTCGAAGAAGCTATCGCGTATTTTAAACAGGCCGGTGAGGATGATAAGGTGCGTCTCTTAAAGTATCGACAGCGCTCGGACCTGGTTCTTTACCGTGCATGTGACACGCGGGACTATCATCACGGCTACATGGTGCCTTCTTCCGGTTACCTCAAGTGGTTCGATTTCTATTTGCTGGGTCAAGCCTTCATTATCCGCTTTCCAAGACGGCATGCGCCCTCCGAGGTGCTGCCGATGGAAAGTTATCCCACCCTTCTGAGGACCTTCAAGGAGTACGGCGATTGGTTAACGACCCTGGGCATCCACTCCGTGGGCTCCCTGAATGACGCCATCCAGGAAGGGCATATTGATGAAGTTATCCTGGTCTCGGAAGCCTTGCATGAGATGGAAATCGCCCAGATAGCTGCCCAAATTTACGAGGCGCGTGATCGGGTTAGCGTAATCCTGATTGCGGGACCTTCTTCGTCGGGGAAAACCACCTTCTCGAAGCGTCTTGGAATTCAGCTTTTGGCCAAGGGCATCACGCCGTTTGCCCTTGAGATGGACAACTTCTTCATCGATCGCGATAAGACCCCTCTCAATGCTGACGGTCACCGTGACTATGAGTCCTTGCGGGCACTTGATCTGGTGCGTTTGAACCGTGACCTGAAGGCATTAATCGCCGGTCAGGAAGTGCAGTTGCCGCGATATGACTTCATCACTGGTTTGAGCGTGGACGGAGCAAAAGTGCAGCTCATTAAAGGCGATGTCATCATTCTCGAGGGCATCCACGGGCTCAACCCAGGACTCCTGACCGACATCGATCCCAAAACCACGTTCAGGATCTATGTTTCCTGCCTGACCCAGCTCAACCTTGACCGACACAATCGAATTTCTACTACCGACACGCGCATGCTGCGCCGCATTCTGCGTGATGCCCGCGATCGTGGTTATTCCGCAGCTGACACGATCGGGCGTTGGGAGTCCGTGCGTGCAGGTGAGAAATTTCATATCTTCCCATACCAGGAGAATGCGGATGTCATGTTCAACTCAGCCCTGGCTTATGAGTTGACAACACTCAAACCGCTGGTGGAGCCGCTCTTGCGCCAGGTGCCATTTGGTACCCCTGAACACATCGAAGCGAAACGCCTGTTAAAATTCCTTGAATGGTTCTTGCCCACCGGGACAGATTACGTGCCGGACAACTCGATCCTGCGCGAATTCATCGGCGGTTCGATCCTGACCAATTTTGAGCTTTGGACGCGGTAAGTCTATCAACTCCCCCACCTTTTCCTTAAACCAAAAGACCGGCCACCCGACCGGTCTTTTTTGTCAACAACAAGATTATGTTGTAGGTCTCTGGGTAGAAATGAGGTCAGACGGAGTGAAATGTAGGTCGGATGAGGTACCTGCGAAGCTGTGTAATGACACCGCCAGCAGATGATTATGAGATAATTGTTTGGAGCGGTCTCACTCCGACAAGCAAATCCATTTGTAGGACCGTAGGTCAGGTTCCGTAGAACCTGACATTACAAGCATTGGCACACGCGGGCTTTTTCGCTTTGGATTGAATGATTATTGTTGTAGTTAATGTAGTGAAATGTAGGTCGGAATGAGACCGCCAGCAGATGATTATCAGAAAATTGTTTGGAGCGGTCTCACTCCGACAGCCACGCTGAAATGAACGGATTTTCTGACGCTTAACAAAAAGAGACCGGTCAGGCGACCGGTCTCTCTCATTATTGATAAAATTTTGCCTTATGCCATGCTTTTCTTGATCATCACAGACAGGCGGCGGACGCCTTCGCGGATGGTTTCGGGGTTGGCCGCAGAAAAGTTCAGCCGCATTGTGTTCTTTGGGCCGCCATTCGGGTAGAAAGGCGTGCCAGGTACATACGCAACCTTTTCTTCCACGGCTTTCGGGAAAAGCTCGAGGCTGTCGCAGCCTTCTGGCAAACGCAGCCAGAGGAACAGACCACCGCGGGGGGTCGTCCAGGTGGTGCCTTCGGGCATGAAGTCTTCAAAGGCCTGGATCATGGCGTCGCGGCGTTCCTTGTAGACTCGGCGGATGGTTGCGATGTGATCAGGCAGCCAATCCCCGGCAACGAGTTCGTAAGCGACATACTGGTCAAAGGTGGAGCACTGCAGGTCAGCACCTTGTTTGGCCTGGACCATCTTTTTGACGACTTCAGCAGGCGCAATCACCCAGCCAATGCGCAGCCCAGGGGCAAGAATCTTTGAGAAAGTACTGGTGTAAATGACGTTTCCGTTGAAGGCTGAATGCTCACATTCGTGATATTGCGCGTCCAGCACGGCAATTGGCGGCAGCATCTCACCTTCGAATATCAACTTACCGTAAGGGTCATCCTCGATCATCGGCACATTATAGCGATTAGCCAGCTTGATTAACCGATGTCGTCGTTCCAGGGAAAGCGTGACACCCAACGGATTGTGAAAATTGGGTAAAACATACATGAATTTTACGTTTTGCCTGATTAAGTCCTCGAGCTCATCAGTAACCATTCCATCCGCGTCCGTATTTGCGGTAACATACTGCGGACCGTAGGCGTTCCACGCCTGGATCGCGCCAAGGTAAGTGGGGGACTCGGTTAGAATGCGATCACCACGGTTGATGAAAATGCGACCGACAAAGTCAAGGGCTTGCTGTGAACCCGTGGTGATCATGATGTTATCGAGTGTGACGTTGATGCCGCTGGCTTTTGCGTCGTCTGCAATCCACTGACGCAGAGGATTGTAGCCTTCTGTGGTCGTGTATTGCAGCGCTTTGCGACCTTTTTCGGTCAGGACTTTATCGCAGGCTGCCCGCATCTGTTCGATCGGGAAGAGTTCAGCAGCAGGAAATCCTCCGCCGAAAGAGATGACGTCAGGCTGGTTGGTAACTTTCAGGAGTTCTCGGATGAAAGAGCTCTTCATACCTTCAGTTCGATGAGCAAATCTTAGTTCCCAGGGTGTTGGCATTATGTATTTCTCTCCTTTTAACTGTTGATTCCGGATTAAATTTTCAAAAACCGGCTGATAATTGTTGCTGCACCTGGTAGTGCAACCCGATCCCCTTTTGAGAGTTCAGCAGGGGGTTTTTGTCTCCAATCAGGGGCATTCTGGAAGATGAAGACTTTGGTGCCTTCCACAGCCACCTTTTTATCCACGAAGGCTTGACCGGTGAGATAGCCTTCCTGGTCAATGGCGCAGCTGGTAACGACACCCACCATGCGTCCCTTGAGGTCGCAGACGGGATCGCCATGGTGTGCCATACGAACCGCTTTTTCGTCGAAGCGGAAGCGCGCCACGACGCCAGTGCGTTTTTCTTCGCGTTCTACGATTGCTTTTCTGCCGATGAACCAGGCAGAGTTCAGTTTCAAGAAGGGCAGGAAGCCCGCTTCACTGATGGTCAGGTTCAAATCGCCGCCCATTTCATGCCCATAAAGAGGTAAGCCAGCTTCGGTGCGGAGTGAGTCGCGCGCGCCAAGCCCACAAGGCTCAAGCCCAAGAGGTTTGCCAGCTTCAAGCAGGGCATCCCAAAGACGAACCGCATCATCCGGATGGACAAAAAGTTCAAAACACATGGGTTCGCCGGTGTAGCCGGTGCGTGAAATGACTACATTGATTCCATCCAGAACGGATTCGCAGAGCTGTGTGCGGTGCAGGCGGCGGATGCGGCGTTGTTCAGCCGGATCAGCCAGTTTGAGCAGGATTTCGCGGCTGAGTGGCCCTTGAAGGGCGATATCCACCAGTTGGTCTTCACCCTCCTTGGGGTCTTTGAGATTGCGCAGAATAACCTTGCGACCAGGCGCGCGCACCCAGGGACGGTCCGGGTCTACCATGACCTTACCGTCTTTAACAGCGTTTAACCAAGCCCAGTCTTTGGCTTCGTTGGCAGCATTTACCACTACAAGGTATTTGTCAGTATCACGTCGATAGACCAAAAGATCGTCAATGACATTTGCATGCGGATCCATAAAATGGGTGTAAAGCGAGTTGCCAATATTAAGGGACATGGTGTCATTACCGCAAACCACATCCAGGAATACTGCCGCATCCGGCCCTTCAGCCTGGAAGACACCCATATGTGTCACATCAAACAGACCAGCCGCATTACGTGTGGCGAGGTGTTCCTGCAGCACAGAGGAGTACCACAGCGGCATCTCCCAACCAGCGAAACCACTCATTTTGGCACCCAAAGCGATGTGGTTTTCGAATAAAGGTGTGTGCTTTAATCCATCTTCTTCAGGTTCCACCCAAACAAATTCAGGCAGACTGGGCAGATCAACATCTGAAGGCATGCCCACGAAATATGGCTTGCGGAGGTCGACCCGCTCACCTTTGGGTTTTACCCAGACCGGATCAGCTTTGTGGATTGAAATCGGGCCTGGAATTCTTAGGGTGAGATCAGGATCGTAATAAATAAAAGCGCTTGAAATACCCACCAGCCAGCTGCCTGCCAATCCGAGTTTTTCTGCGGGTACGGTCAGAGTGAAGCATTTAGGTTCGTTGCAGGTGAGAATGCCTTCGATATCCCCATCGGTGGTGTGCATCATCGTCAGCTGGGAATCACCCGTTTCGAGGTCTTCAACGTCGCTGGTAAGCGTGTAGTTGAGGAAGGCACGCACATTCTCGCCGGTGACCATCAGCGCGCCAATACCCTGGCGTGGGTGATCCTGGAGGTAGAAATAGTGCGGATATCCATGGCGCTGGTGAATATCATCCATGGCAGGCTTTGTATCTGCCATGGCGCGAACCTCTGTGCTCACTTTACCTATCGTCGAGAAATCAACTTTGGCACGCGTGAGCTTGCCTGAGCGGCCAATCATGTGGTAAGGGATGGTTGCGCTGAAGACTTCATGGATCAGATCCGCGATCTTGGTGAAATCCTTTTCAACAAATCCGCGCTGCGTCAGCCAGGTTGCACCCAGGCGGATGCCAGTGGAGGATAGGGCTGACCGATCACCAGGGATGGTGTTGCGATTGACGACGATGCCGACCAGGTCGAGAATTCTCGCGCCGATGTCGCCGTTGAGTGGGATGCCACTTGGGCCCTTGTAGGACTTGCAGTCAATCAGGCACATGTGGCTGTTGGTTCCGTCGTAAGGAACGCGCACACCCAGTTTTTTGAAGTGCTCAGCCAGAGCTGCGGCATTGCGCAGGGTTTGTTTCTGCAGCTCTATGAATTGTTCTGTTTTGGCGAGTTTAAAGGTGAGTGCCATCGCGGCAATGGTGTTGACGTGCGGACCGCCTTGCTCACCCGGGAAGACACCTTTGTCGATCTGTTCACCGAGTTCCCGGTCGTGGGCAATCAGCACCGCGCCGCGGGGACCACAGAGAGTCTTATGCGTTGTAAAACTAACCACATCAGCGATTCCGATCGGGGAAGGCACCGTTTTGGCAGCGACCAAACCAGCAATGTGCGAAATATCTGCGAGCAGCCAGGCCCCAACTTCATCCGCAATTTCGCGGAACTTCTGCCAGTCTGGGATCCATGGATAAGAGGTGTAGCCCGCCACGATGACCTTAGGCTTGCAGGCTTTTGCCTGCTCCAGGATCTTGTCGTAATTGAGCCGCTCAGTTTTGGGGTCCACACCATAGTGGAAGGCGTTGTAAAAAAGTCCTGAGCGATTAACCGGTGAACCATGGGTCAGATGACCGCCAACCAAAAGGTCCATACCCAAAATGGCATCGCCTGGTTGGATGAGCGCGGTATAAACAGCCGTGTTGGCAGGGGCACCGGAAAGCGGTTGGACGTTAACCCAGAGATCGTCAGCGTTGAGGTCGTTAGCAGCGAAGAGCTCAGCCGCCCGGCGGCGAGCCAGGGCTTCCAGCATATCCACATATTCTACGCCTTTGTAATAGCGTCGGTCACTGTGCCGCCGATAGCGCCCAAGTTGGTAAGCGTAATCCATGATGGTCTCTTCATCCTGATAGCGGGTTTCAGGGCGAGGATAACCTTCGGCATAGATGTTGGTGAATGGGGATGCCAGCAGGTCGCGTACTGCCTTTGGGGCGATGCTTTCACTGGGAATCATGATCAGACGGCGAGCCTGGCGTTCAGCTTCGAACTCAACCAGCCCGTTGACGTTGGGATCGTAAATATCAACATCTTTCTTAAACAGAAAATCACTCATAGTCTAATTCCTCTTGATTGGATGATAAGTTTTGCAGAAACAGTCTGGAGTAAGCCTGTTCTGAAAACATTAAGTATGGATTATTTGAAGTGTGAGAATCAGGAATCAAAATGTAACTTGCGCAAATTTTTTTCATTGATTTGCTAAAGTCTCCCATCTGTTTTATTGTACCCCAAAGCCCGCGTTATATTGTTAAATCAGAAAAATTGCCATGGTATATAATCAAACCCTGGAAGGTCAATTTGTCTGAAGAATTAGATGAAGTAACTCTGATCAATCTTGCCCGCATAGATCCTGATGCCTTCGGCATCTTGTATGAGCGCTATGTTGAAAGGATCTATAACTATATATATTTTCGGGTTGGCAATGCCAGTGATGCTGAAGATTTAACCTCCAAAGTCTTTTTTAAAGCACTGAAAAGCATTGGCGGTTACAAGCACATGGGTTTGCCATTTTCTGCCTGGCTTTATCGCATCGCGCATAATCTGGTTGCCAACTACCATCGCGACAGACTGCGAGCCAGGGAAATATCCATCGAGAACCTGGTCTTACCGGATACGGGCAAACATCCAGCGCCAGAACAAAAAATGCAGCAAAACCAGGAGACCGATTTTCTGCTCCGTTTAATTAACGACCTTAGCCCCCAGAAAAAAGAATTGGTGTTGCTTAAGTTTGTTCAAAATCTTACCAATCAGGAGATTGCCTATATTTTCGGGAAGTCAGAGGGCGCAATAAAAAGCCTTTATCACCGTACCTTGCTTGAGCTGCGTGATCGGGTTAAGGAATTGGAAAACCCTCGTATCTAAAGCCCAACAATAGCGTTAAATTAAGCGAGATGAACGAAAGAAACTTTATCAATAGAGACTTTGACCTCCAGCGTCTGGAAGAACGGTTTTCCAGATTATTTGGGCAACAACAACCGCGTTCTACCTACGTGCAAGACTTGAGGGAGCAACTCAAAAACTCGCGGATCTTTGAGTTACGCCGGTCAATTGGTGCAATTCTCGTCGCGAGTTTTGGGGTATTATTTGCTGGCGCGCTTTCCGTCAGCATTGCTGTGCTGGCACAAAAAGCACGCCGACGGCTGAACATTTAGGCAGTTTGTTTGGTTTTGTAAGCTTCTAAGTTCTGGCGGAGCTGACCTGAGCCTGGCTCCACCAGCATAGAACCATCCGGGAAAATGATCGTCGGCACGCTGCGATTGCCGCGGTTTGTTGCCAACACGAACTTTTCTCCCAGCTTGTTCTCATCAATGTCGATCCAGATATACGGGACCTTTTCCTCTTCAAAGACCGCTTTGGTTCGCCGGCAATCCGAGCACCACTTCACGCCATAAACGGTGATCCTGTCTTTGGGCGTTGGATTTGAGGCCGGATCCATTCGCGTTTCTTTCCTGAAGAAATTGTTTATCAGTCTTCGTAAGTTTTGCGGACCCACTGCCCAACCAACCAATACTGGAAGTCACGTCCGTGGTAGGTTTCCACAGCTCCAACGATGCCGTAAATGAGCGCGCCAAGTGGCACCAATGCCAGCAGGAGTGCCAGCACCAGCCCAAAGAGGCCGATGCAAACCAGCACTAAGGGAGTAGATACAACTGCAACGATTCCCGCCAGGATTGCGGCGCCGAAGAAGTAAACCAACTGGAAGATAACTGCCTGCAGGCTCTGGTATGCCACGTAGCGTGAACGGTCCTTGTATGCAAAATAGATGATCAGCGCGGGTACCAAACCCAGAAAGCCAGTCACCAGGTTCAGCAGGATAGACAGGTGGGCAAACATCGCCAGTGTGTTTTCCTCGCTGCTTGATAATTGCGGTTGAGACTCATTCAGGCCGTTGTTAGCCTTGACTTCAACCGGGTCAACAGTCACATAATCTTGAGAGTCAGTCATATTCACCTCTTTTCAATATGCTTAAGCTTAACACAAAGTCGGAATTTCGGTGTAAAACAGGACGTTAAATTATTGTGAATGAAAGCACAAGCTGAATGCAAGCATGTGTTAGAATCCCTGCCATGAATGAACGAATCATTTTCATGGGATCGCCAGATTTCGCCATACCCAGCCTGGAAGCCCTGCACGAAAAATTCGGGTTGGTGGCTGTGGTCACCCAGCCGGATCGTCCAGCGGGCAGAGGACGAACGCTGACGCCTTGCGCGGTTAAGCAGCGCGCGCTCGAGCTTGGCTTACCCGTTTTGCAGCCGGTTTCTCTCAGGAAACTCGGCGCCGTGACGGAGTTGGCGCAGTTTGAGCCAGATCTGATCGTTGTTGCGGCTTTCGGGCAGATCCTGCCGAAGTTGGTGCTTGAGATGCCTGCAAAAGGCTGTGTGAACGTGCATGCCTCGCTTTTGCCCAGGTGGCGCGGCGCATCCCCGATCCAGGCGGCAATTGCGGCTGGCGATAGCGAAACCGGTGTGACCATCATGCTCATGAATGAAGGACTTGACACAGGTCCGATCCTGGCACAACGCCGCGTGCCCATCCGTCCCCGCACGAACGCGGAAGAGCTTTCTCATCAACTCGCCTTCCTCGGGGCGCAGGCTTTAATTGAAGTGCTGCCCTCCTATCTGAGCGGTATGCTGGCACCCTTGCCGCAAGATGGAACTGAACAGACTTATGCGCCGATGCTAAAGAAAGAGGAGGGTGAACTCGATTTTTCACAATCAGCCCTCAACCTGGACCGCAAGATACGCGCTTTTCATCCCTGGCCGGGCACGTTTTTCATGCTGGATGGCAAACGCGTCAAGGTGCTGGAGGCACATGTGCACGACAGCTTCGTCAGCGAGGTTGGCGAGAGGTACGTGATTAACGGACTGCCGGCAATGGGCACAAGTGAAAGTTTTTTGGTTTTTGACAGCCTGCAGCCTGAAGGCAAAAAGCCCATGACCGGGCAGGCATTTCTCAACGGTCAGCCCGGATGGCTTGAGGCAAATTAAACTTCCGACTTGATTGCGTAGGGAACGGTCTTGCACCGTTCCGTGAATGAGACGTAGATCAACTTGCGCTCCCGCCTTAGAAGCGCAGCGGAAAGGGTTCAAGCTAACATTCAAACCCCCTATCTTGGAGCACTCGTAGGGTGGGTTGGCGTCGAGATGTGCCGTTGATTCAACCCAATCAATATAGCCAACCCACCGAGAACCTGCCAGCTCCGTGTTGGTGGGTTGGTTATAGACGATCCTGTCGTAGGTCAGCTGTAGTCGTAGGTCAGCTTGCGTTCTTCAAGCTGACATCACACGTCCTTGTCGTGGAGCACATGTAGGGTGGGTTGGCGTCAAAAAGTGCAATTGATTCAGCCCAATTCATATAGCCAACCCACCAACCGCACCACAAGCCGTGATGGTGGGTTGGTTATAACCAGTTGTGTTGGGATTGAGATTCTGTGACACCAACCCACCCTACGATTAACTCTTCTTTGAGAAATACTTCTTCTTCCACTCGTAAAGCAAATTTAGCGCCTGTATCGGCGAAAGAAAACATGTTGGCCGTGTTGGTGGGTTGATTATGACCAGCTGTGTTGGGATTGAGATTCGCTGACACCAACCCACCCTACGATTAACAATATTCATTTTCGTTTACTCTTCCTTCGAGAAATATTTTCTCTTCCACTCGTAGAGCAGGTTCAGCGCTTGAATCGGCGAAAGAGTCTCGAGGTCGAGTTTTTTGTAAGCCTCGATCATCGGATTGTTTTCCGGGAAGAGGCGCATCTGGTCCTGTGTGGCCGCGGCATCCGGCAGGGTGGTGCCGGAGGACTGCTCGAGCTGCTTGAGGATCTCATTGGCGCGGGTGATTACGGAAGAAGGCAAACCTGCCATCTGTGCCACGTGGATGCCATAGGATCGGTCAGCCGCGCCGGGTACGATCTTGTGCAGGAAAACGACTGTGTCATCCGCTTCTGTAACGGCCACGTTGTAGTTACGCACGCCGGGGTAGAGCTCTGCCAGTTCGGTCAGCTCGTGGTAGTGGGTGGCGAAAAGCGTCAGGGGCTTGAGTTTTGGATGGCTGTGGAGGTGTTCAACAATCGCCCAGGCGATCGAGAGCCCATCGTAAGTGCTGGTTCCGCGACCGATCTCGTCCAGGATCAAGAGGCTGCGGGAGGAGGCATTGTTGAGAATGTTGGCAGTTTCAAGCATTTCCACCATAAAGGTCGACTGCCCCTGGTGGATAGCATCCTGCGCCCCGATCCGGGTGAAGACCCGGTCCACCAACCCAATTTCTGCCTCGTCTGCAGGCACAAAACTGCCAATTTGCGCCATCAGCACGATCAACACCACCTGTCGCAAATAGGTGGACTTGCCGCTCATGTTGGGGCCGGTAATGAGGCGCACGATCTCGCCATCTTCGAATAGCACATCGTTGGGGATATAGCGGGTTTCGCTGCGCATGCGCTCAACCACCGGATGACGCCCGGCGGTGATCTTCAGTCCCTTCTCTGCGTTGAGTTGGGGTCGGGTGTATTTATTGAGTGCCGCAACGCTGCCGAATGAAAGCAGGCAGTCCAGGCTGGCAATCGCGCGGGCAGCATTGAGTAGTTCGCTTGAAGAAGAAGCCAATTGAGCGCAAACCTGCTTGTAGACACGCAGTTCCACCTCGTGGATTTGAGCTTCAGCGTTTAAAACCAGCGATTCGTACTCCTTCAATTCGGGCGTGATGAAGCGTTCGTTGTTGACCAGGGTTTGTTTGCGGATGTAGTTTTCGGGCGCCTGGTCCGCCATGCCGCGTGAAATCTCGATATAGTATCCAAAGACCTTGTTGAAACCCACTTTTAGGGTTTTGATGCCCGTGCGCTGGCGTTCTGCGCTCTCAAGCCCGCTGATCCAATCCCGGGCGTGTTTTGAGCTGGCAAGGATACCGTCGAGTTCAGAAGAAAAACCAGGCTGGATGATGCCAATATTGGCGGTTGTGGCTGGCGGGTCTTCCGTGATAGCTTGATCGAGCAGTTCCTGTTGGGATTCAAAACTCCCAATGGCACTCAGCATTGACTGAATGGCAGCTTCATTGGCAGGCAGCAGCGCCTGCAGTTGGGGAATCGCGCGCAGGTCCTCCCGCAGTGCCACCAAATCGCCAGGGCGGGCACTGCCGTTGTTGAGCCGCCCGACAATCCGTTCAAGGTCGTGGAGTTCCGCAAATAAAAGCTCCAGTTTCTGCCTCAGGACGCCATTTTTATAAAAGAATTCAACGGCATCCAGACGGGCATTGATTTGCTCAAGGTCAAGCAGCGGTTTGTTGACCCAGGCTCGCAGCATGCGCTTGCCCATCGGGGTTCTGGTGCGGTCCAGGGCACCGAGCAGGGATCCATCGGTCCTGTTATCGCGCAGAGTTTCGGTCAGCTCCAGGTTGCGGCGGGTTTCTGCATCCAGCACCATGAAGTCATTCAGGCTATAGGTGCTGAAGCTAAACTGAACCTCCGCAAGACTTTTTTGGGTTTCCTGCAGGTATTTGAGCAGCGCGCCAACTGCCCGCACCGCCAAAGGTAAGGATCTGAGCCCCAGTCCTTCAAGGCTGCTGACCTGGAAGCGAGTCTTGATCAGTTCTTCGGATCGACCTGGCTCAAAATACCAGTTGGGAATGACGGTCAGGTTGCCGTCAATGTCCTCGGGGAGGTTGACCGCATCCGAGGCCAGTATTTCAGCAGGGGAAAGGCGTTTGAGCTCGGCCCGAAGCTGGACGAAAACGTCCTGATCGGTCAGTTCGGTGGCGGCAAATTCCCCGGTGGACACGTCCACGTAAGCCAAGCCCGCGATGTTTTGCAGCGTGTAAACGCAAGCAAGATAATTATTGCGTCCCGATGGGAGCAGGTTGGACTCTACCACTGTGCCGGGGGTGACCACGCGCACAACTTCACGCGAAAAGAGACCCTTTTCTGGCTGGTCGCCAACTTGTTCGCAGATCGCGATGTGATGACCCTTCTCGATCAGTCTCCCAATGTAGTTGTCCACCGCATGAAAAGGAATGCCCGCCATGGGCACGCGCACGCCTTTTGCCACCGGGCGTGAGGTCAGGACGATATCCAGCGCGTCGGCGGTTATTTTGGCGTCATCGTCAAAAGTTTCATAAAAATCACCCAACCGGAAGAAGACAATCGTGTCCGGATACTGTCTTTTGATATCCAGGTATTGCTGACGAAGGGGGGTGATATCCTGGGGCATAGCTTATTTCAAATTCTCACGGATGAAGACGGCCACCTGGTCGAGCGCTTCAGAAAGCTTATCCGGGTCTTTGCCGCCTGCTTGAGCCATGTCAGGTCTGCCACCACCGCCACCACCCACCACAGCCGCAACGCGTTTGATCAGGTCGCCGGCTTTGATGCCGCGAGCGATCAGGTCGGGTGTCACTGCCGCGATCAGCAGGGGTTTATCGCGGCTGACGGTGCCCAAAACAACCACACCGGAGGGATATTGCTGGCGGAACTGGTCCGTCAGGCTGCGTAGGGCATCGGGATCCGCGTTGGGAATGATAGCGCTGAGCACATGCACGCCTGCAACCTGCTGGATGTTCTGCAATTTTTTACTGAATTCTGTCTGGGCTCCTTGCGCGCGCAGAAGTTCGAGCTCTTTGTCGAGTTTCTTGAGCTTGCTTTCGAGCGATTCAGCTTTTGTAAGCAGCTCAAAGGGGCTGGTTTCAAGAAATACGGCTGCTTCATTGAGCAGGTTCAGACGTTCCCGAGCCCAGGCATAAGCCTTTTCTCCAGTCACGGCTTCGATGCGGCGAATGCCAGCAGCCACGCTGGATTCACTTGTGATGTAAAAGGAGCCAATTTCAGCGGTATTGTTCAGATGTGTGCCGCCGCAAAGTTCGTAAGAAACGCGTCCGCGCTGGTCAGCAATTTCGATTGTGCGCACCTCGCTGCCGTATTTCTCGCCAAACAGCGCGATTGCGCCATCGGCTTTGGCTTCCTCGAGAGTCTTTACGCGCTTGATTACGGGGTATTCGTCGGCGATGTAGTGGTTGACCAGGGCTTCAATCTGGAGTAATTCGCTATCCTTGAGGGCGCGAGGGAAGTTGAAGTCGAAACGCATGCGCTCGGGGTCCACGGCTGAACCGGATTGATGCACCTTGTCGCCCAGAACCTGGCGCAAGGCGGCGTGCAGCAGGTGCGTGCCGGTGTGGTTGCGCATGGTAGCCTGGCGGGAGGGTACGTCCACGCTCACCAAGGCGGCACTATCCACTCGGGGAGTTCCTCGCGTTACGATCCCCGAATGCACAATCAGACCAGAAACTGGCTTGTGAACGGATGTTATTTCAACCTCCCAGGCAGGCTGCTCACCAGAAATTACCTTGCCCTTATCCCCAACCTGCCCGCCAGATTCAAGATAAAGGGGGCTGATGGTGAGGACGAGTTCAACTTCATCCCCGACCCGGGCTGACTGAATCATCTCTCCATCCCGCAGGATTGCAACAAGACTGGAAGCCGTCGTGAACGAGGAGTAGGGGTCATAATGGACGCCATCCGCGGGCAGTTTCCCCTGGGCTTGCAGGTCGCGGAGAATTGCGGCGTAAAACTCGGTATTCTCGCCGTTAATATTTCCAAAAGCCTGCCCCTTGCCGGAAGCAATCCGGTGGGCTTCCATTGCTTCAAAAAAGCCTTGTTCGTCAACGGTAAGTCCATCCTCCTCGAGGATGTCGCGGGTGATCTCCAACGGAAAACCGAGCGTGGAGTAAAGGTTAAAGGCGGTCTTGCCGTCCAGCTGGCTTTGAGCGCTGGATTTCAGGCGTGCCACCAGGCTTTGCAGTTCGGCAAAACCAGCATCAAGCGTCTCAGCGAAGCGTTGTTCCTCAGCCGTAAGCGTTTCATAAATCAGCTCCGCGTTAGCTTTCAACTCCGGGTAGGCCGATCGGTAATTTTCAATCACAAGGCGTGCCACCTGAGCCATGAAAGGCTCAGTGAGGTTGATCTTGCGGGCAAAACGTGCGGCACGCCGGATGATCATGCGGCAGACATAGTTGCGCCCGACGTTACCGGGGATGACTCCATCAGCAATCAGGAAAGCGGCTGCCCGCACGTGGTCAGCAATCACCCGGTAGGGTGTTAGATTGGCTGCGCGTTCCGCGTCACTCTGCCCGGCGAGCCGCTGGGTTTCATCCAGCAGCGGCTTGAGCAGGTCGGTTTCGTAGTTGCCGCGTACGCCCTGGATGATCGAGACAATGCGTTCGAAGCCCATGCCGGTGTCCACATGGCGTTTGGGCAGCGGTTGGAAATCCGTGGGGGAGGTGCGGTTGTATTGGATGAAAACATTGTTCCAGATCTCAACAATGCGCGCGCAGTCGCCGTTGACTTCGCAGACATGCCCTGGCGTGTCTTTCATATTGCAGAAATTTGGGCCGAAATCGTAGTGGATCTCGGTGCAGGGACCACAGGGACCGGTTTCAGCCATTTCCCAGAAGTTGTCTTTGCGTCCACCACTGACGAGGTGAGTGCCTACGAAGCCGGGCTGCGCCAGCCAGACGTCGCGGGCTTCCTCATCGGAGGGCAGGTCGCCCTGGTCGTCGACGAAGTAAGTTGCGTATAGCCGCTCAGAATCGAGCCCCCAGACTTTGGTGAGCAGTTCCCAGCTCCAACTGATGGCTTCCTGTTTGTAGTAATCCCCGAAGGACCAGTTGCCCAGCATTTCAAAGAAGGTGTGGTGGGTGTTGTCGCGACCGACGGTGTCGAGGTCGTTGTGCTTGCCCGAAACGCGCAGGCATTTCTGAGAGTCAACCGCGCGGGTGTAGGGGCGGGTTTCGGTGCCCAGGAATACGTCCTTAAACTGCACCATACCGGCGTTGGTGAAGAGAAGAGTGCTATCGCCGCCAGGCACAAGCGAGGCGCTTGGCACGACTGTATGCCCGCGCTGAGCGAAAAAGTTGAGGAAAGATTGACGTACCTGGTTACCGCTTAGATACATAAGATAACTCCAAAAATATAGTGATTAACCAAAAAATTATACTTGATAAAACACAGGCAAACGGCTGAACAAAATCCCACCCTTCAAATAGACAACACTGTTTTGGTGAGAGACAACGCTCAATTTTGCAGAATATTCAGCCTCTGCCTGAAGTGCAGTCACAAAATAGGCCTTCGATAATCTTACTCGGAGTAAGCTATGTCGTTATCCTCGCACCACTGCCTGGCTTTTTCCTTGTAGGCTTCGCGTTTAAAAGCGTACCAGGCTTGTTCCATATCAGTTTCGTAGGTCAGCCGCTCGAAATTCCTGAAGGCACCCCGACCGTGGATAGCAACCGAGAAACGGTCCTGAAGGATGTCATCGTCAATTTCATCCACAAAGTCCGCCATTATCTGCCACTCGTGTATTTCAAACTGACTGGGCAATGCGATGTATCTTTCAGAATCCTCTTCCACTGCATTGAGCAGTTCTTCATCTTCTTCCCCCGGGTCCATCGTGTTGATAAAAATCACTTCCTCAGTCTGCCGGTCAAACCAAAAGCATTGCGGTTCAGGGACCATCTCAAATTGTTCAGCGAGGTCTTTTAGATTGATCATGTTAGGCTCCTTTTAATCACTCCATCTCTTGCTGTGTGATACATAAGATAACACAAAAGAGTCGTCAATAGCAACAATAATTTTCTTGGTGAATTTGGGTTGGATCCATTTATCAAGATTGCCATGATCAGGTTATTCTTTCATTCATTAACCAAACCTGCGAATGGTTCGCGAAGCCATGAATCCCAGATCGGTTGAAAACTAAGCTTGATGATTTTCATTGAAGGAAGGTCTTTGTATTTGAAGTTCCCTTCCTAAGGATGGTTTCACAAAATTCCTTGTGCTCATACAACTAAGCCCTCTCTTTGCATCCTTCATCATTAACGAACAAGAGCCCTTCTTGCAAGGGCTCTTGTGAATATTGTTTTGTTTTGCCAACTATCCTTTAGAAACAGATCAGCTCCTAAAGCGTCACTCTGATTCCCAGTTTAGTTTTTTTACTTGTGTAAAAATGGTACAGTCTTACAGGCTGCATTCACGATGGGGTAAGCAATCGGTGAGGAAGTCAAGGCGGGGTGAGTGCCCATCTGGAACATGACAATTTCATCAGCGGTCATGTGGTGCATGATGCAGGCACTGAGGACGTTGATCATCTCGCCAACTGATTTGCCGCCGGAGATTGATCCGCCTAACAAAACGCCGTTTTCCTTACCGAAAACGAGTTTGACTTTTGTGAGGGTCGAATTGGGCATGCCACCTGGATGAGTATCGGGTGACTCGGCTTTGCCTATGACCACATTCATCCCAATTTGTTTTGCCTGGCGTTCTGTTAGACCGGCTACGGCAAAAGCTCGACCGTTAACAACCGTTGAGAAAACACTGATGGCGCCACAATTGCGGTGAACAGGCGAGTAGAGGTTTGCTCCAGCGATACGGGCTTCAGCTGTCGCGATCGAAGCCAGCATGGTGTTTACTGGTCTGCCGGTGAAGAAAGAGTGCTTTTCAGCGCAGTCGCCGCAAGCGAAGATATCTGGATCGGTATAGGTGCGCATGTGGGCGTCAACCCTGATAGTGTTATTGAAGCCAAGCTCGATACCGCTTTGTTTTGCCAGTTCAGTGTTTGGTTTGGCACCAATTCCCAGGATGACCATGTCTGCCTTAATCTCGGTACCATCTGCCAGCAGTACGCCGGTCACTTTTTCATCCCCAAGAATGCTTTGAGCTTTACTGTCGACGAGTAAATTGATGCCAGCTTCAATGAGCTTTTCTTGCGCTTCAGCACAGAATTCATCATCCAGAGCCATTTGCAGACACTGGGGCAGCGCTTCTACGACAGTAACATTGATGTCGCGGCCTTTACGGCATTCATCCGCAAATTCAACGCCAATAAAGCCACCGCCGATGATGACCAGGTCTTTGACATTGATCATTTCATCATAGACCTTGGAGAGATAATCGAAATCCTTCCAAATTGCGTAGACATTTTTCTTTTCAACCCCAGGGATTGGAGGCACGATGGGCATTGAACCAGTTGCAAATACAAGTTTTTCGTATTTGATGGTTTCACCATCTTTTAAAGTTACAATTTTGTTCTCACGATCGACAACAACAGCTTCATCTTTGATTAATTCAATTTGGTTACTTTCAAGTAGGCCATCGGGAATGACGTTGAATTGTGGGCCGCCAACTGTTCCGTAGATATATGGAATGCCGCATGGGATCAGGATGGTGCCTTCCTTGCGGACAACAACTACTTTCTTATCCGGGTAATGTCTCCTGCAGCTGATTCCTGCCGTGATACCAGATAAACCGCCTAAAATTAAAACGTCAGTCTCTTTCATCTATGCCTCTACTTAGATTATTTCCATGTATTTTACACCCATATTCCCGATAACTGGCGAATTCAGCAACAATTTTTCATTAATGCGCATATTTCAAGAGCTCACTGGAATTGGGGGGATTCAAAGCAGGTGAGGCGAATGAGCAGATTTTGAGTTTCAAAAAGAAGAATCAGAAACGGATCAATCCATCTCCTGCCGGTAGGACAAGGCGCGCTGAAGGGTGCTCTGGTCAGCGTATTCAATATCTCCCCCCACAGGCAGTCCACGCGCCAGGCGGGTGACTTTGATGCCCATCTTGCTAATGCGCTGCTGCAGGTAGAGGGCAGTCGCGTCGCCTTCCATCGAAGGATTGGTGGCAATGATCACCTCGCGGACGTGACTGTTTTTCAGCCGCTCCAACAAGGGAAAAATCTTGATCTGGTCGGGTCCAATGCCTTCGATGGGCGAAAGCACGCCCTGCAAAACGTGATATTTCCCCTGGAAAGCACCCGTGCGCTCGATTGCCAGCACGTCCAAGGGCTCTTCCACCACGCAGATCAGCTCCTGGTCGCGCGAGGAGGAGGCGCAAATTTCACATTTTTCCTCTCCCGCCAGCGTGATATTGAAGCACTCAGTGCAGTGAGAAGTTTCAGTTTGCATGGCTTTAAGCGCTTGCGCCAGGTCCAGCGATGTTTCAGCCGGAGCCTTAAGCAGGAAGAAGGTCAGGCGCGAAGCGGTTTTGGGCCCAATGCCAGGCAGGCGCGCGAAAGCGTCGATCAGGTTTTGAACCGGACCAGGAATGGTGCGCATTCTTGCTAACGACCCATGCCGAAACCGGAGAGCATATTGGTGAAAGGCGCCATTTTCTCTTCCGACAGCTTGCGGGAGCTTTCAAGCGCTTTGTTGACGGCTGCCAGCAGCATGTCTTCGAGCATTTCTGCGTCTCCGTCAGCCAGTAGATCGGGATCGATTTTGACAGACTTGCACTGCTGGTCGCCGGTCATTGTTACTGCAACTGCGCCGCCGCCTGAAGTTTCGGTGACGGTCTCATTTGCGATTTCATCCTGAGCCTGAGCCATTTGCTCCTGCAGTTTTGCCAGTTGGGACATCATATTCCCGCCAGATGCGCTGGGGCGTGCGTTAAATCCTTTTGCCATTATTCATCCTTTACAGAGTAATCACTTGGTATTTCGCGGAGTTCTCCGCCTAATTTTTTTATCGTTTCTTCCACTTGCTGCATACCGCCATTGGTGCTTGAACGGTGCACAGCGTTGTAATCACCAGTGGTGCAAATCAGCCGCACATCCTGCCCAAAGTATTTGGACATCACCGAGCAAACCATGCGGCTGTTTTGCTCATCAGCCATCTTGTCGCGCAGCAGGTCGCTGCTAAAGTTAATCACAATCGTGCTGCCATCCACATCAATTAAGCGGGAGGAATTCAGAAGAGCGCTGGTGACGGTGTTGCGGGTCTTTACAGCCCGTTTGAGCGATTCCCAGTGCTCCTGAACCATATCCAGAGTCAGGGGTCCATTAATCGGTGTGAGTTGCTCTGCCGCGGCTGGTTTTGGGGCAGGCTCCGTTATGGCAGAAGTCACCTTTGCCTTAGGTTTCGGATTTGATTGGGCTTTCTCAGGTTCTGGTTGAGGTAACACTGCAGCTGGAGGCGAAACGTCAGGTGCCAGAGCTTCCGCATAAGCGAGTTCAAGCCCCAGACCGGGGTGCCAATTGGCCTTCAGCTCAATTGCCGCATTCGTGAAAGCCTGGATCATACTGACCAGCTGGTTCAAGCTGAAGCGGGCGGCGTGTTCTTCCATAGTAGCGCGCACCTCAGGTGTGAGTTCAAGCTGTTTGCCAGCTTCCATCTTGATGACCAGTAAGTTTCGCAGGTAATCCACCACCTGGCGGGCAAACTGACGCGGATCCGCGCCGCTATCGAGCGCCTGGTAAATGATTTCGAGCCCTTTGCCGCTGGAACCTGCCAGGCTGGCTTCCACCAGGTCGATCACAGATTGATTTGTGGCAGTTCCCAGGATGTCCTGGGTAATTGATAGAGTAATTTTCTTTGAGATTGATGAAAGCTGGTCTACCAGCGAAATCGCGTCGCGCAATGAGCCAGTAGCCTGGCGGGCTATCAGGGTCAGCGCGTCATCATCGATTTTGATTTTTTCCTGCTTGCAGAGTTCCTTGAGCTTCTGAACAATGACTGGCACCGGGATGCGGCGGAATTCGTGGCGCTGACAGCGCGACAGCACGGTGGCAGGGATTTTGTGGATTTCGGTCGTGCAAAGAACAAAGATCACGTGGGATGGAGGTTCTTCCAGTGTTTTCAACAGGGCATTGAATGCCGAGGTGGAGAGCATGTGAACTTCATCAATGATGTAGACCTTGAAGCGACCCTGGGAGGGGGCAAAATTGATCTTGTCGCGCAGCTCGCGAACATCATCCACGCTGGTATTGGAGGCCGCGTCAATCTCGATCAGGTCAAGGAAACGACCATCATTGACCGCAAGGCAGTTCGCGCAGTGGTTGCAAGGACGTTTTTCGAGCGATTCCTCCAGGCAGTTGACCCCTTTTGCCAGCAGACGCGCGCTGGTGGTTTTGCCCGTGCCTTTGGGTCCGGCAAAGAGATAAGCATGCCCAACGCGGTCGGTCGCGATCGCGTTTTTGAGTGTTTGAACGATGTGGTCCTGACCAACAACCTCGTCCCAGAGGGCGGGTCGCCAGGTGCGGTAGAGTGCCTGAGACATGATGAGTTTCCTTTAAGGTACCGTGAATTGGGTGTGTTCATTGCCCTGGCTGTCAAACAGGGTCAGAAGGTCGCCGCTCGCCCACAGTGCGACATCAGAATTCCAGTGCAGTTCAGTGACAGTATCAGTGCCCAGACCGGTGTAGATGCTGACTGCGCCATTAGGGTAGAGCGTCAGATTGGGGAAGCGATAATTTCGACCGCCATCTGAGACTATGCGCCAGCCGGCAAGGTCCACAGCGCTTTCGCTCGGGTTGCGCAAAAGGATGTATTCCACCTGGATGTCACCAGCACCAAAAACGCCTTCAATGCGCAGCAGGCGATCTTCCAGGATTTGCATGGTTGGCTTGCTTAAGGAGGGAAATTGGACACCCTGGATAGGGGTGATGATTGGCTGGGTGAGTTCTACGTTCGGCATCGGGTTTTTTTGCTGCCAGAAGTAGAGCACAGCCAGCAAGGTTGCCGCTGTAACAAATACGTTAAGCAGAATAAATGGGAGAGTCTTTTTCAAAAATTTCATGATGCAAACCTCACTAATAATAGCATAAAAGCCCACAGGACGCGCTTGATTAATGCAGAAATCCAGGCTTGAAAACAGCGACCGATAAAGCTGCGGCGGGCAGACATTGCTTAATCGAAAAGAAAAAAGAATTTAACAAACTGCTAACATTTCTTTTATCTGGAGTTAACTAACGCGGGTTAGTATATTACAGTTCGTGCAACAATTGTTTCTCTCCTTTCAAATTGCACGGACAGGATCGGATTGTGACAAAACACTTTTTTGATCGAAACTAAGACAGCCGCAGGTGAGGCGGCTGTTTTAGTTTAAATCGGGGTTTGGCTGTTTTGTAGGGTACGTGGCCCTGCCGTGGAAGCGAAGCGGATAGGGTGTCCCATTCGACGTTTTTCTGTCATTGCGAACCTCTTTTGTGAAGTAATCTAAACTGCTAAAAGAGCACGCTATTCAATACATTTGTAAGCGCTATTTTTCTCCGAACACACACATTTGAAATTGCCGCGACCTTTGCCAAATCATTGCTTGGTGCAACGATAACATTTTTCCGACAAAGGTCTCGCAATGACAGGAAGCGTGTCATCGCAAGCTCAGCACGGCGTTCTCTCCTTTTTGCGTTGATCCATAAACAAAAGCGAGATTGCCACACCCCCTTCCGTAAGTTAAGACGTTTGGAAATCAGATAACGGGGGTTCGCAATGACAAGAGGCATGTCATCGCGAGCATAGCGCGGGGATCTGTCTTTTAGTCTGTCATTGCGAACTTCTTTTGTGAAGCAATCTAAACTGCTAATAGAGCACACTATTCAATACATTTATAAGCGCTCATTTTTCTCTGAACACACACATTTGAGATTGCCACGACCTCTGCCAAATTATATCTTGGTGCAACAATAACATTTTTTCCAGCAAAGGTCTCGCAATGACAAGAGGCATGTCATCCCAAGCGCACTAACTTGCCTTGTGGCTATACAATTAACCCAGTGCCAGCTCCCGGATATGGTCGATGTGATCGCGCTGGTGCCATAGCAAGCGCCGCACGAGCTTGCGGGCGCTCCACTTTTCCTGTTGATGTTCAAAAACCAGGTCGAAACCGACAAGTTCCGGCAAATAGTGGTTTGTCATTTTAGCGCTGGCATCGAGCAGTTGGGTAGCATCACCGTTTTGATCATGCTTTGGGATCTCAAACCCCAGGCGCGAAAAGTACCATGGCTCAACCCGGGCGATATGCTTCAGGATGCCCTCAATCGTCCACCTCTGCCCTTCAAATGCGCGCTTGAGCATCTCTGCGGGAAGCGTTTCTACTCCCGCCAGCAGCTCCTCTCGCTGCCAGTTATAAATACCAAGAGCTCGTCTGATTTCCTCATCACTCAATGGGACCAGGTCTGAACGGAAGAATGTATTTACCTCATGAGTGCTTCCGTCAACCTCAACCGGAAAGACCTCAAAGGTCTCTTCAACATGCATGTCCAGTCCTTTAATTTGCACCCAAGGCTGGTCGGTATGAAGATTAAGCCAGCTTTCGAAGGTCAGTATCTGGCGCGGCATGCGAATTAATGCTTCAGCATCGTCTTCGCCGTACGTGAATACGCCCGGATAGTCAAGCGCCCAGGCAAGCGTGCGACCTTCCACGTTGCGTTCAATTCCGATTTGGATCAAGGTCATGACTTAGTTGTAAAAAATCGGCAGATGTCCAAGGGCGATAACCTGCCGCCACTCAGCGCGATCCCCTTCAGTCAGAATAGCCGCTTCAGCGCTTACCTTGCCGCCAGCTTTTTCTGCCACCAGGTGCATGCCCTGCAGGGTGGAACCGGTGCTGATGACATCATCCAGAAGTATGACCTGCTTATCCTTCAAGAGCGCGATGTCCTTCTCGTCCAAAAATAGGTTTTGGGTTTTGCCGGTTGTAATAGATAGTGTCTCTGCTTTTAAAGCCTCGCCCATGTAGGGTTTGTACTCTTTGCGCAGCACTACATAGGGTTTCTGAGTAACTTTAGCGAGCTCGTGGGCAATTGGGATGCTCTTGGCTTCGGCAGTCAAGATCACATCATAAGGGATGTCTGCCAGTTTTTCGGCCAGAGCGCTTGCGCAGGCACTCACCAATTCCACATCCCCAAGGATATTTAAGATCGCAATCCGCATGCCCGGTTTGACCTCAAAAAGCCGCAAGTCGCGCTTTATGCCTGCAATATCGATTGAATAGATTTCTCTGTCTTCCATCCTGTCTCCTTTACAAAAATTATCCACTAAATTTTAGTACAATCCGGCTTTAAAAAACTATTTTTGGGGATTAAAGCAACTAATGCCGTGGACGCCGACCACGGCATTAGTATTTAAGGAGGAGAAGAAGAAGAGAAGTCGCCCTTTCAAAGTCTATATTACAATAAACATTGCTAAATAGCTTGATGATTAACCTACGATTACCCTACGATATTGAGATTAAGGCAAAAATGACGCTAATTGAAGGAATAAATCTGAAAACCCCCATCGGCTGGCTGCGGATTGAAGCCTGCGCCGGCGAATTAACCAGTATTACTTTGGCAAATTCTCCTGCACCAATAGAATCGAACCAGTCTTCTCTGCTAAATGATGCCGCACAGCAATTGCAGGCTTATTTTGACGGCAGAACACAGGACTTTTTGCTGCCTTTGGCTTGGAGCAGCATCGCGGGCTTTCGGCGGGATGTCTTGCAGGTTGTGGCAGGTATTCCTTTTGGGGATTTGAAAACCTATGGTGAAATTGCCAAAATAGTCGGCAAGCCTGGCGCTGCCCAGGCCGTTGGAGCAGCAGTTGGCCGCAATCCCTGGCTGATTGTGGTACCCTGCCATAGGGTGATCGGATCAGACCGAAGTTTGCATGGGTATTCTGCGCCCGGAGGGCTGGACACTAAAGCCTGGCTTCTCCGTCAGGAAGAACACGAAATTATCAGAGGCAAAGTGAGCCTCAAAGGGAGTTATGATGGAAAATAATCAGGAATCAGAATTTCGCTCAGGTTTTGTGGCACTGATCGGAAAACCAAACGTGGGCAAGAGCACCTTGCTCAACCGCCTCTTGGGGCAGCCGATTGCGGGCATCTCTGCCAAACCGCAGACCACCCGCAGGCGCCAGTTGGGTATCCTCACCGCCAAGGAGTATCAGATCATTTTCGTCGACACACCCGGTCTCACTGACGCCAAGGACAAGCTCGCCAAATCGATTAATTCGGAAGTGCAATTTGCACTGAACGACTCGGACCTTTTAGTGCTTCTGGTTGATGCCAGTAATCCAGCTGAAACGATGGATGAGAAACTCTTGGACGCAATCCAGGCTTCGAGAAAGCAACCGCCTGTGTTGGTCGTTTTCAATAAGGCGGACCGCCTTAACAAATCCACTTTTGCACAGCTTTCTGCCTTATACCGCGAAAAACTCCCGCAGGCACGCACACTGCAAATCTCCGCTTTGGATGGGTCAGGGGTAAAAACGATGCTGCAGGAGATTGTTGGCTTGCTTCCGCTGGGTCCGCAATATTTTCCGGAAGAACAAATAACAGAAGATTACGAGCGGGATATTGCGGCAGAGATGATCCGGGCAGTCTGCATGGATATGTTGGCTGAGGAAATGCCCTACTCGATCGCCACACAGGTGCAATCATACAAAGAGCGTGAAAATGGCACGCTCTACATTGACGCGACAATTTATGTGGAACGCGAGAGTCAGAAAGGGATCGTAATCGGGCGGAAAGGTCAGATGATCCGGGAAATTGGCACCAAGGCGCGCGAGGAACTGGAACGCGTTACCGGGCAGAATGTCTTCCTGGAGTTGGTGGTCAAAGTACAAAAGGATTGGAAGAACGACCAGGCATTCTTGAAACAAATAGGCCTCTCGGGTGGCTAACATGGCAGACGTAATCCGTGTGTTCCCGGTAGTGGGAATCGCTATGGTGAGCCTGATCAACTGGGTCTCAGCCTGGCAAATGCGGATGATCCCCTATTACGTCACCAAACCTGTCGTGTTGTTGGGTTTGATCCTGTTGATGGTGTTGCGTGTGCCTCTCACCCCAGAGAGGCTGCCATTCCTGCTCGGACTGGTCTTTTCTTTGCTTGGCGATATTTTTCTGATCCCGAGAGGCACGCGTTGGTTCTTGGTTGGCATGGGAGCCTTTTCGGTTGCCCAGCTAATGTATATCTGGGGATTTAACCTCTCTATGGTCACACTGCCGGTTTTGGTTGTGGGGTTGGTCGCTTGGCTTGTGGGTGTGATTCTTATTCACATGCTGGTAAACAGATTTTCAGGCTCATCGAGCATCAATAAAGCCATCCTGCCTTTCATGAAGGGCTACGGCGCGCTGTTGCTGGCGATGGTTATGAGCGCATTATTGTGCCTTGCCAGACCTGCCTGGTCGGACCGGGCAGCCGTGATGGCTGGCATCGGCGGTGTTCTGTTTTTCTTGTCTGATGGAATGATTGCCCTGGATAAGCTCGACCGGCGCTTGCCTAAATACAGATTTTGGATCATTGTCACTTATCACCTTGCCCAGTTTTTGATCGTTGGTGCTGTGATACAATTACCCGGATAGTGATTGCAGATTGGATAACAATCAATAGAAATCGGGCAAGGGCTCTATTTACAATACAACTGGAATCAAAAACGCAAAAACGCAAAAATAATTGACTCTTTCATGCCGAAGGAGTATACTGAAAAGTTGTGAACATTTAACTTTGGAGAAATTAACTATGGATGCCCCCGTCGAAAATAAGAATGAAGAAACAAAAATTAAACCTAAGGATAAATTCGAAGGGAAGGTTTTAAAAACCTCGTTGCAAGGTGCTTTGATTGATATCAACAATCCTGTGCCGGCATTCCTGCATATTTCTCAGGTTATTGATCCCAAAAATCCTGATGCTGTTTTGAAATCACTTGAAGATGTCCTCAAGGTGGATGATGTCGTAACAGTCTGGGTGCGTCGTGTGCTGAAAGACCACCTCGAGTTGACTATGCGTGAGCCTCTGGATTATGAGTGGCGCGAATTGGCGCCAGACATGGTTGTGCATGGAAAGGTTTTGCGGCTGGAATCATTCGGTGCTTTCGTGGAAATTGGTGCCGAACGCCCAGGCTTAATCCATGTCAGTGAACTCTCGCACAGTTATGTGCGCACTCCAAACGAAGTCGTCAAAGTAGGCGACGAGCTGGATGTGAAAGTTCTGGAAGTTGACCGCCGTAAGAAGCAGATTAAGCTCAGCCTGAAGGCTCTGCTGGAAGCTCCTGAAGAATTATACTCAGAACCAAAGCGTTCTGGTCGCAAGGGCAAAGGTCAGAAGAAGGATGTTTTTGAAGAAACAGCCGAGGAAGTCGTCCCTGATCCTACATACATGGAAATTGCACTGCGCAAAGCCATGGACCAGGCCGAACAGCGTCTGCCAGAGATTGAAAGTCGTGTAAAGAAATCTAAATCCTTCAGCAGTGAGGCGGATGAAATCTTCGAAAGAACGATGCAAAACAAGATCAATGACAAGGACTAAAATGCGCGATAGCAAGCGGCTGCGCGTAGTCTAAGAGAAGCAAACCGGGGAGGGCTGGAATAAACAGCCCTCCCCGATACTTTTTAATTAAAAGGATTGATTCAGGAGGTCAGATGGCAACAAAGCTGATATTCTTTACTGGCGGTGTAATCTCATCTGTGGGGAAGGGCGTGACTGCCTCATCGGTGGGCAGGCTGCTCAAAGCTCGGGGATTTGAGATCACGATTCAGAAGCTGGATCCGTACCTCAATGTAGATCCGGGTACGCTCAGCCCTTATCAGCATGGTGAAGTTTTTGTTTTGGATGATGGGTCAGAAACCGATCTGGATTTGGGGCATTACGAACGTTTTTGCGACCTTCATCTGAAAAAAACCAGCACGGTTACCACAGGTCAGGTCTACGAAGAGGTCATTAATCGTGAGCGCTGTGGGGATTACCTCGGCGGCACTATCCAGGTTATTCCTCACATCACCAATGAAATCAAAAAACGGGTGGACTTGCTGACACGCTCGACGGACGCGGATATTGCTCTCATCGAAGTCGGTGGCACGGTCGGCGACATCGAAAGTCAGCCTTTCCTTGAAGCCATCAGGGAGCTGCGAAACGATCTGGGTCGTGAAAACACAGCCTTTGTGCACATCACCTGGCTGCCTTACTTGCGCGCGACCAATGAAACCAAAACCAAACCCACCCAACATTCAGTGCGTGAATTGCGATCTATAGGTATCTTGCCAGATATGATCATCGCTCGCAGCGATTTTCCATTTGAAGAGGAGCTTTCGCGCAAAATTTCTCAATTTTGTGACGTTCGCAAAGAAGCTGTGATACCCCTGGTGACAGCGGATCTGCTGTACGAAATTCCACTGGTACTTGAACAGGCTCATGTTGCTGATATCCTCCTGGAACGGCTGGCACTGGAACCCAAACATCCTCCAAAGCTCCAGGGTTGGAAAACAATGGTCGCAGAACTCAAACGCCAGAAGCCCACTATCAAAATTGGGCTGGTGGGTAAATATGTTGAGCTGCATGATGCCTACTTGAGCGTCAGAGAAGCCTTGAACCATGCCGCCCTTTATTATGGGGTGGGTGTGGACTTGCAGTGGATTTCCTCGACAGTTATCGAAAAGAGCAACGTGCAGGAATTACTTACCGGTCTGGATGCCATCCTCGTTCCTGGTGGATTTGGCAGTCGTGGTGTCGAGGGAAAAGTTTTGGCGGCACAGTATGCGCGGGAAAACAAGATCCCCTACCTGGGACTCTGCCTGGGTCTGCAAGTGATGATGATTGATTTTGCCCGCAACGTTCTGGGCTTAAAAGAGGCAGATTCCGCTGAATTTAACAAGCTCACCCCCGACCCGGTGATTGACCTTATGTTGGAACAGCGCGGATTGAGTCAGTTGGGCGGCACGATGCGCCTGGGTCTTTATCCCTGCCACATCAAACCCAACACCAAGGCTCGGGATTTGTTCCAGGCGGATGTCATCCAGGAACGTCACCGCCATCGCTATGAAGTCAATAACGACTATCGAGAAGAGTTTGAAGAAAATGGGATGGTCTTTTCGGGTTTGTCTCCGGATGGCGTTTTGGTGGAGATGGCAGAGTTAAAGGATCATCCATATATGCTGGCTTCTCAATTTCATCCTGAGTTTTTATCGCGCCCTAACCGGGCACACCCGTTGTTTCTTGGATTGATCGAAGCCGCCTGTAAAAAAGCTGGCTTATCGGACAAAAAGGTTAACCTTGACTTCACGAATTGAGGTTGGGATAGACTATAATTTATCATTAGAAAAATAAAAGGAAGGTATGTATGGACACAACAATTGAATATATCAATGCAATCGAAATCCTTGACTCCCGTGGCAATCCCACGGTGGAAGTTGAAGTTATCCTGGCCGACGGCAGTTTTGGGCGTGCGGCTGTACCCTCTGGCGCTTCAACCGGCATCCACGAAGCGCTCGAACTACGCGATGGCGATAAAGCCCGCTACAACGGCAAGGGCGTGCTGAAAGCTGTTGAGAACGTCAATAATGAAATCGCCGATGAGCTGTTTGGTTTGGATGCGCTCGAGCAAAAAGCGATCGATGAACTGCTGCTTGAGCTCGACGGCACTCCCAACAAAGCTAATTTAGGCGCCAATGCCATCCTGGGCACCAGTTTGGCTGTTGCGAAAGCAGCGGCAGCCTCTTTGGGTCTTCCCCTTTACCGTTATCTTGGTGGTGTTTATGCCCATGTGCTGCCTGTGCCGATGATGAACATCCTCAACGGCGGGGCGCATACTGGCTGGCAGTCCACCGACGCCCAGGAATTCATGGTTATGCCTTTTGGCGCGCCAAGCTTTGCTGAAGGTTTGCGCTGGGGCGCAGAAATTTATGCCTCGCTGAAGACCGTGCTCAAGAGCAAAGGCTACACCACCCTGGTTGGCGATGAAGGTGGGTTTGCGCCTGCGTTGAGCGCCAACAATGAAGCTGTGGAACTCATCCTTGAGGCAATTGAAAAAGCAGGCTATAAAGCCGGTACGGACGTGGCAATTGCCCTCGATCCTGCCGCTTCTGAGTTCTATGAGGAAGATACAAAGCTCTACAACCTTCGCAAAGAAGGTCGCAAGCTGACTTCGGACCAAATGGTGGAATTCTGGACAAACTGGATCAACCAGTACCCGATTGTATCAATCGAAGACGGTTTCGCCCAGGATGACTGGGAAGGCTGGAAGAATTTCACCGCCCTCAACGGGCATCGTTTGCAAATCGTGGGTGATGACCTGCTCGTGACCAACCCCGAGCGTGTTGCTCGAGCAATCGAAGAGAAAGCCTGCAACTCGCTGCTGGTCAAGGTCAACCAGATCGGATCCCTGACCGAGACAATGAAAGCCGTCAGTATGGTTCAGAACAATGGTTGGCGCGCTGTCTGCTCGCATCGCTCCGGTGAGACAGAAGACAGCACCATTGCTGACCTGGTTGTCGCGATGAATATGGGCCAAATCAAGACGGGCGCTCCCGCCCGCTCTGACCGCGTGGCAAAATACAACCAACTTCTGCGGATCGAACAGGAACTCGACCTAACAGCCAAGTATGCTGGCTGGGACGCACTGGCGATCAAATTCTAAACATTCTTCTTAAAAGCCTGCATCCCCTCCTTGTGAGGGGATGCTTTTTTAACCTCGTAGTCTAGGCGAAGGTTCTCTCTGGTAAACTTTGGCAATGGAAAAAACACTGGAGAATATTGAAGAAGAAGTGATCTCCTGCCACAAGTGCCCCAGGCTGGTGGAGTGGCGTGAGGAAGTTGCCCGCGTGAAAAGGAAAGCTTACCGCGACCAGGAGTATTGGGGCAGGCCAGTGCCTGGATTTGGCGATCCCGAGGCAAGGCTGCTGGTTTTGGGGTTGGCACCGGGCGCGCACGGGTCCAACCGCACGGGGAGGATGTTTACGGGGGATGGTTCCGGAAATTTCCTCTATCCCGCGCTCTTTCGGGCAGGGCTTGCCAGTCAGCCCGAAGCCAGCGCGATTGGGGATGGGATGGTTTTGAAAGATGTCTTCATCTCGGCAGTTTGCCGCTGCGCGCCGCCTGCGAATAAACCCACCCGGGAAGAAATTTTTAACTGCCTCCCTTGGTTGACAGGCGAAATGCAGGCATTATCGCGCCTGCAGGGGGTGGTGGTGCTGGGAAAGATAGCCATGGACGGGCTGCTTAGCTTGCCGGCTTTTTCCGAATTGCCCAAAAAGCAATTTTCTTTTAGGCATGACCGATTCTATGAAACATTGCAAGGGTTGCCCTGGATTCTCTGTTCCTATCACCCCAGCCTGCAAAACACCCAAACCGGACGCCTGACCGCAGAGATGTTTGATCAGGTCTGGCAAAAGGCAAAGGACTACCTCAAATAGCTGCCATTCGAACGAGCCATCACACTTAGCTTGAGACGACTTTCCACCTGTCATTGCGAGACCTTTGCCTGGAATAACTTTGTCGTGGTGCCAGGCAACAATTTGGCAAAGGTCGCGGCAATCTAAAATGTGCGTATTCAATCAAAAATGAGGGGTTACAAATGGATTATTTCGTGTGCTTTATCAGCAGTTTAGATTGCTTCACAACTGAGGTTCGCAATACCCAGAGGGCACGATGTGGCAGATTAACAGACAGATCATTGCGCTGGCGTAGCGATGACAAACCTCCTGTCATTGCGAGACCTTTGCCGGGAAAATTTTTTGGTATCAAGACACTGATTAGCAAAGGTCGCGGCAATCTAAAATGTGTGTAATCAAACTGAAACGACGTGGGGATGCCTAACTGTTGAGTTTTGTAAATTGCCAGCAGTTTAGATTGCTTCACAACTGAGGTTCGCAATGACAGATTAAAAGACAGGTCGCGACAATCTAAAATGTGCGTATTCAATCAAAAATGAGGGGTTACAAATGGATTATTTCGTGTGCTCTATCAGCAGTTTAGATTGCTTCGAAAAAATGTGATTTGTCCTGCATGATCTTCGGTAGGGGCGAAGCATTTCAATATAAATGCGATGCTTTTTCCAAGACATTCGGAAAAAATGCTTCGCCATTACATCTGAATCATTTAGAATCCCTTGATCGTGCCGGCGTTTTCGCTGAGCACGCGCTTTGACTGAAGGTCTCCATTAATTACAACGTAAAAAGCAGATCGCCCCGTTTCGCTCGCGATGACGAACATTCACCATAGCCAGTTTCACGGGCAGAATTAAATCGTAGGGCGAAATTGAGGGCACCATTAACAATGTCGTGGACGAACCTATCGTGCCCTCAATTCGCCGATGGATAACTGATGGTGTGATGGCGGATTGGAAGCACACCAAGGTTTTTCTAAGATGAGGTTTGCAGTGCCTCCAATACCCTGCTTCGCGGGCACTTCGTCTCGCCCGACGACTCTGTTTGGCCTTGCGGATGCTGCTTAATAATAGGCAGATCGTCATACCCTACTTCGCGGGCCTTTTTTTATTATGAATGATTGATGGTGTAATGGCGGATTGGAAGGACGCCGAGGTCCCTTTATGATGGTGTATGCAGTCTTGCTTTTGATGTTGGTTTGTACAGGAAAATGAGAGATCGCCACGGTCGCAAGCTCCCTCGCGACGACATGATAAAAGTGCCCAAGCGAAACTTAAGCTCGCGTTGAAGCCGGTTTATTTACTATTCATTTAATGGATATCTCTGTCAGCACTTCGCCGATGTCACCATGAAAAACGAAATTTGCCTGCTGGTCATAGGGGGTTGGATCGCGATTGATTAGGATCAGGCAGTCTCCGCGAAAGTAATCCAGCAAGCCTGCTGCCGGGTAAACCACCAGAGCTGACCCTCCCACAATCAAACAATCAGCCCGGCGGACTGCCTCCATGCTGGCATTGAGAACGTCTGGGTCCAGCGGCTCGCCGTAGAGCACCACATCCGGACGTACCAGACCACCGCAGATCTCGCAACGAGGCGTTGTTTCCTGGGAGTAAACCTGCTCCGCTGGGCACATTCCATGGCAGCACGTGCAATAAAAACGTTCCAGGCTGCCGTGCAGTTCATGAACCACTTTCGATCCTGCTCGTTGGTGCAATCCGTCGATGTTTTGGGTAATTACGGCTGTGAGTTTCCCTCGTTTTTCCATATCAGCCAGCACGTAATGCGCTGCGTTCGGTTTCGCGTTGGGATAGTATAATGAACTGCGCAAAAAAGCGTAAAACTCCTCCGGGTGGAGCAGGAAGAAATTCTGACTGAGCATCGTCTCAGGTGCGTAACGCGAACCGGTAATCTGGTTGTAAAGACCAGTCGCGCTGCGGAAATCCGGAATGCCCGAAGCGGTCGAAACCCCCGCGCCGCCAAGAAATGTCACTTTCTGGCTGGATTTTAGGCGTTCCTTTGCGGCTTGGAATGAATAACTCACTTGCGATTGTCCTGACATTTCTCTGGCAGTTCAGATTCGGCTTTTTCCAAATTGCTGCAGGCAAGACTGACCGGGGAAATATCCACATGCCCAAGCCGCCCTCCAATCTTATTCAGGATTGGAAGCCAGTTGATGAAAAGTGCTACTCCGATGCCGATCAATGTTCCTATCACGCGTTCGATCGTGTAATTTAGGGGATTGGTCGCGCCGGCGTTAATGACAACGATCAAAAAAACGACCACCGTGATGGAAAGCCCGCCCTGTTTTTTGACCCCGATCATCAGCATCATGAGTGGTAAGGTCATTACCCCGATCAGGGTAAAGTAGCTCAGGGAGTTGAGGCTGACTTGCATTTGTTGAATAAAGAAGGTGATGAATAAATAGCCATAAAGACCGGCGATCAGCGTGCCAATTGTGCGGTCACCGGCAGTTTTGAAGGTCGATTTCAAGGTCGGCTGCATGCAGACGACCGCGGCAATGCTGGAATGGTAGGGCATACTTGTGCCGCGAAAGAATTCGATGATCAGGCAGATGGTGATGGCAAGGCAGGTCTTGATGACCCGCATGCCGGGAGAATTGCTGATGAGGAATGAGGTAAATCGCTTCCAGACAGTGTTTTCTTGCATCGTATTTTACCCAATTTTTTATTGTACCCATGATAACCCATAAACAAAAAAAGGGGATAAGGAGCAATTGGGTGAGTCAATATTGATTGCTCTTGGGCGATTAACAAACAGGGTTGCAGTTCCTTTACCAGGAAAGAAGACCATTTCGACTGATACGATAAGATACGCGCTTGAAGATCGACTTACTTTGCATAAGCAGACGGTTATTTTACGTTTTGCTATGACCGACCCTCTATTAAGAGGGAGGCAAAATACCACTCGCTAACATATTAGTGCAGAGAGCTTAATAAGGAAAAGCAGAAGCGAAGCTTATTGCGCTTGCTGTTCTATGCTTATGAACTACTCCCCATCTACCAGTTTGTGTTTTATAGCAACCAGGTTTTCGTGGATTTGGAAGACAACGATCAGCAACTCAGCGTAGACCCTTGCCAGCAGCACGCCCATAAAAGCCAACACTGGACCGCCAATGATTCCGCCAAGCGCTGCTCCAAAGCTGTCCTGTTGGAAGGCGGTGATGATGCCGCCGAAGAAAACCACAACGCCGCCAATGATCGCTGCGGCTATGCCTATGTAGAACAAGATTTTGATGATTACAGGCGTGATCATACTGTCAAAATTAAGGAAGGAATGTGATTTCATTATTGCCTCCAAAGCGATGGTTATTGTTCAATAATTGTACTATGAGATATAAGCTGTCCAACGCGTGTACGAAATCGTATACGAAATTGGATGAAACATAGGGGAGCGATCAAGGCGATGCGTTATAATACCCTACGAGGTCCGAATGCCCTATCCAATCGCTCATCCCAAGGTCATCCAACGCGCACGGGCTGTGCTCGAACTTCAGCCAATCTTCCTTGACACTGAAACCACCGGCACAGGCCAAATCGATCGGATCATCCAGGTCGGGATTGTGAATGCCCAGGGCGAAACCCTGTTCGAGTCTCTGGTGAACCCCGGCATGCTGATTCCATCTGAATCCAGTGCGGTCAATGGCATCACTAATGAGATGGTCTTAAATGCTCCGGTGTGGACCCAGATCTGGCCGGACGTGGAGGCTATTCTCAAAGGCAGGGTGATCGGGATCTACAATGCCGACTTTGACTTGCGGCTGCTGCGCCAGACGAACAAAGCCTATGGATTGCCAATGAGCATTGAAACTAACCAGGCGTTTTGCGTGATGAAGCTTTTCGCGGCCTTTTATGGCGAATGGAATGCGCGCAACAATGGGTTCAAATCCCAAAAGCTTGAATTTGCCGGCAAATTCCTCAAGATCCCAATCCCAAACAGTCATGATGCTATCGATGATGCCCGCCTGACCGCCGCTTTGACATGGGCGATCGCTGATTATCAATCCGAATAGCCAATCTAACAGATTTCTCCATTGTAATTATTTGTGTTGTGTGTTATTATGAACATATGAACAATTATTCATATAAACAGAGGTATGATGGAAAAACACCTTACAACTCAGGCAGACTTCAACAGCATGGCAGCCACTTTTAAGGGGCTGTCTGATCCTTCCCGCTTGCAGTTACTTGCGATCCTGTTGGACGGCGAGGCAAACGTCGGCGACCTGGCAGCACAATGTGGTCTTAGCCCAAGCGCCACCTCGCATCAGCTGCGAGTCCTGCGCAACCTTCGTTTCGTGACCGGCAGGCGCGAAGGTCAGCAGGTAAATTACCGCATCAACGATGAACATATCCACGACTTGTTGGAGCAGGCTTACGAACACAGTCTGCATCTGCAATCTTAAGGGGCTTTGATCAATCATGACCATGAATCAAAATGATAAGAATCCCAAAATTGCTGTTGAAGACATAACGGGCAGTGTCTGCACGGGTGGGAACTGCTCCTCGCCGATTCGTCCCTACACTTCGTCCGATCGCCCTGCTGAAAGATCCAGTATTCTGGACTTCAAAGGCTTCTGGCGATACTTTCTGCGCATGCCAGACCTGAAGATCATCGTACCTGGTTGGATCCTTCTGCTGGCAACCTTCTTTCTTGATCGCCTTGGACTTTCAAACACAGCCGTGCTCATCCTGCAATTTATGATACTGCCCATTGCCGGCTGGATGGTTTTCCGCAATGGATCCATCAGTCTCTTCAAGGAACACAACCTGAACATGAATGTGCTCATGTCTGTGGCATCCATTGGTGCTGTAGCCATTGGTGAGGCTCACGAAGCCCTGATCATGGTCATTTTGTTCACGCTTTCAGAAGCTTTGGAGGGATACACCAACGATCATGCCCGCGCCATTCTAACTGAGTTCGCTGATCTCGCGCCGCATCAAGCTCTGTTGACGACATCCGACGGCGACCAGCTGGTGCCGATTGAAGCTCTGAAAGTCGATGACCGCATTTTGGTACGGGCAGGCGAGCGCTTTCCGATGGACGGCATCGTCGTCAGGGGTTCCAGCGAGGTCAACCAGGCGCCTATCACCGGCGAGAGCCGTCTTGTGCCAAAAACCGTTGGTGATGAAGTCCTCTCGGGTACGGTTAACGGGCAGGGCGTACTGGAGGTGCGCGTCAGTCATCTGGCAGCAGATACCACCATTCAACGCATTATTGCCATGGTCACGGAAGCCCAGGAAAACAAAGCCCGCCAGGAGAAATTCATTGACCGGTTTGCGGCGGTCTACACCCCCATTGTGATCGGAATCTCCATCCTGGTGGCTCTCATTCCAACCCTCGTTTTCCAGCAGAGCTTTTGGAATACCACAGAAAGCTACGGTTGGTTTCACCGTGCCCTTTCCGTGTTGATGGTTGGCTGCCCTTGCGCTTTGATCATCAGTACCCCTATCACAATGGTCAGCGGTCTGACCCGCGCGGCGAGAGCTGGCGTGATCTTCAAAGGCGGCATTTTCCTGGAGAGTCTGTCGAGCAGCAAGGTGATGGCATTTGATAAAACCGGCACGCTGACACTTGGCAAGCCTTCTGTGACCAAAGTTCAGGCGACTGATTGCAAAGGTGAAAAATACTGTGAGCCTTGCAATGATCTGGTTGCCGTAGCCAGTTCTCTCGAAGCCCACAGCACCCATCCGCTCGGACTCGCGGTCACGCAGGAAGCCCTCACGCGTGGTGTACTTCATCGCTACCCTGCTGCAGAAGGGCTGCAGGTGATTGAAGGTCGCGGTCAGCAAGGATTGCTGAATGGCAAACTGGCAACGGTTGGCAGCCTGCCGCTCTTTTTGGCAGAGCATCAAACCCCCGAGAAAATCATTCTGGCTTCCCAGGCGGCAGAACGCGATGGTCAAACAACCATGCTGATCTGTGATGGTGATCGTGTGATCGGTTATCTTGCGGTTCAGGACAAGCCGCGTCCCGGCACAAAAGAGGTTCTGGCAGAGCTGAAAGCTCAAGGAATCCGCACGGTCATGCTGACCGGAGACAATTCCGGAGTGGCTGAGCGTGTTGCAGGCGAGGTCGGTCTTGATGAAATCTTTGCCGGCTTGCTCCCGGCTGATAAACTGGCGAAGCTGAATGAATTCAAGCAGGAGTATGGTCAGGTGGTGATGGTTGGTGACGGCATCAATGACTCTCCTGCCCTGGCACAGGCAGATATTGGCGTCGCAATGGGCGGCGCAGGCAACGCGCAGGTGCTTGAAACCGCGGATGTGGTTTTGATGAACGACGACCTCAGCCGCTTGCCCTTCGCGGTCAGGCTTTCGAGGTTTGTTAATTGCCTGATCAAACAAAATGTTATTATCAGCCTGGGAGTCAAGATTTTAGTGGCAATTGCCGCCATAGCTGGACTGACGCCCTTGTGGGTGGCTGTGTTTGCGGATATTGGGATTTCCCTGATCGTGACCCTTAACGGGTTGCGGGCGTTAAGATTTGAAGCTGAAACAGCCTAATTTGGCGTAAAAATAATATCCCAGATGCCCTCTTGGACCATGGTCATGCGTGAGCTTGTGCTGGCAAAAGTGATCCATGTTTGACCCGGTTTGAGGGTGTAAGGCTTACCTTGCAAGTCAAAAAACTGCAAGGGTTCGTCGACATTGGGCACATACCAGGTGCCATGGGTTAATTTTCCATCGCGTAAGAAAACGGCTGCTTGCTCTCTGTCACCTTCGCGAAAGTCTATATCATAAAAGGATGGGTTATATTCAATATAATCTGCCAGGAGGATCAGAACGTTCTCAAAGATTACCGGCTGCTGGCTGTCGCGGTCGAAAGTCTGTTGAAGCGTATAGCTGCCGTCTGCCTGCTGAAAGTCCTGCCAGAGCTCATAGCCGCCATAAATTTTGTCATAGCGCCAATCCATCACCGAAAAATCAGCATATAAGTAACTGACACGCAATGCACTTTCATCCCAAACCTTAATTTCCCGATCGAAATAGAGGTCTGGCAGGCGCGAAATTTCATCTTCGATGCCCTCCGATTTGATGAAATTCCGGATAGCACTGGTATTCACGACGGTATTCCCGCCCTGTGCTTCTGTTTCAGTGCAGATTCCCGGGCAGGGGGCATATCCGCGGTAAAAAACGCGATCCGGCAAAGTTTGCTCAAACACGCCTTCCACCGTCGGCGGTGCGCTGGCAACCACCAGCGATGCCTGATAGCGTCTTGCCAGGCGAGCGTCAACCAATCGCCCGGGAGCAAGCGGTCCGACTGCAGTTGCATCTCCACCGTAATAAAGTGCCAGGAGATGATTGGTCTGATAACCAATGAAATATTCAAAGACCATATCCGCATCAATGATCTGGTTGAAGGGGCGCAGTGACTGGGGCCAGTTAGCCAGTTTGACCATGACCGGGCGTTCCCACAGCAAGGCGGAGTTCTCAACTTGCAGCCCGGTCAAAGGATTGGTGGTGTCCGACTGAGCTGGAATAGACCTTTGGGTCGCGGTTGGGGTAACGACCTGCCAGGGGGTGGAGGTTGGAATGGGTGTGGGGGTGGCTTGCCGGGCAGCTTTGGTGAGTGCCTGCTCAGGATTTAAGGTAGGGGTCGTGGCTAAATTAGTGACAAGCGGAGTGATCTTAGGAGCAGGCGCAATTAAGTTGCAGCCAGTCAGCAGCAAGACCACCCCCCCCCATATAAGACGTCTGAAAACACTTGTGATGCCCATCATGCATGATTCTAACACGCCACGCGGCGGGCAAAAAACTGATTAATAGCAAGACCCTAAATAGTCCTTAATTTAGATTTAAGCTGCAATTAACCTTAACCCGTTAGCATTACTGGGTGTACAAAAACTATTACGATTTTTAGAGGAGAATTTTGAATGAAAAGTACTAAGAAAAACATATTGTTGGTTGTTTCCCTTCTTTTGGTTGCCGCTTTGGTTGCTGCTTGTAGCGCCCCCAGCACACCTGGCGCACCAGCTGCCGATCCCTCGGCAGACAATGCGACGGTTACCCTTTCCGGGTCTACAACCGTTCAGCCCCTGGCTGAAAAACTCGCTGAGGCTTTCATGACCGAAAACACTGGTCTACGGATTGACGTGCAAGGCGGAGGTTCAAGCGTGGGTGTCAAAGCAGCGGGTCAGGCCACCTCAGATATCGGAATGGCATCCCGGGAAATCAAGGAATCTGAACTGGCTGAATTCCCCAACCTCAAAATCTTTGTCATTGCTCGCGACGGCATTGCAATCGTTGCCCACCCGGATGTGCCTGTCAGCGATCTGACAGTTGAGCAGGTACGCGATATCTTCAGCGGCAAGATCACAAACTGGAAAGATCTTGGCGGAGACGATCAAAACATTATCGTGGTTTCCCGTGAAGAAGGTTCTGGCACGCGCGCCGCTTTTGAAGAAATGGTTATGGGCGAGGATGCCTTGATCGCAGCAAGTGCCATTTTGCAGGCTTCCAACGGTGCAATCCGCACCACTGTTTCCACCACACCTTACTCCATTGCCTATCTGTCTTTCGGCTACCTGGATGATACTGTCAAATCGATCAGCATTGACGGCGTCGCTCCCACTGAGCCAAATGCCGCGGATGGCTCCTACCCAATCGTGCGCCCTCTCAACATGCTCACCAATGGTGAACCTGCCGGCATGGTCAAGGCGTTCCTGGATTTCATCCTGAGTGAAGCTGGGCAGAAGCTGGTTGTTGAAGATGGATATATCCCGGTAAAGTAAACGGATAACTGGGATCAAGACCATTTATAATAATCAGGCGTCTCTGCAATACCGCAGAGACGCCTGAATGAGAGAAAGAATTGGGAGCGGAAAAGAACCTGATGTCGGCTCGAATGATCGCTGATAAAACCGTAAAGTACATCTTGTTTGCGAGTGCTATTATTTCCATCATCATTGTGCTGGCGATTGGTTTTTTTATTTTCCGGGAAAGCATCGAAGCCTGGACGGAACTCGGGGTTGGTGAAATCCTCTTTCGGACTGTCTGGCGACCTGGTCAGGACCAGTTTGGTATCCTGGCGATGATAGTTGGTTCGGTTTCTGTGACGTTTGGCGCAATTCTCCTGGGAGTGCCGCTGGCGCTGGGCTGCGCGATTTTTCTGGCTGAAATTGCGCCGTCAGCAGTACAGTCCGTAGTTCGCCCTGCCGTTCAGCTCCTGGCAGGCATCCCTTCGGTTGTGTATGGCTTGTTTGGCATGGTAATTTTGGTACCCCTGGTTCGGAGAATAAATGTTCCGGGCAACTCGGGTTATGGTTTGCTGGCGGCCTCAATTGTGCTGGCTGTCATGATCTTACCTACCATTGCCAGTGTTGCTGAAGACGCGATCCGTGCTGTGCCGGAGAACTATCGCCACGGTTCCCTGGCTTTAGGTGCCACTAAGTGGCAAACCATCACCAAGGTTGTTCTGCCAGCCGGAAAATCCGGCATTATTGCCGGGGTAATCCTGGGTGTGGGGCGAGCTTTGGGCGAGACTATGGCAATGATCATGGTCATCGGTAACTCAGTCATCGTGCCTAAACCGCTCTCAGGTAACCCATTGACCTTCTTCCTCTCGCAAGCCCGCACGCTCACAGGCAACATTGCCGTTGAAATAAATTACGCTACAGGCGTTCATGAAAGCGCCCTGTTCGCCACTGGTGTGGTGCTTTTTGGCTTGATCATGATCGTGAATGCCAGCGCGCGTTCGATCATCCGCGGTCAAAAATTTATTGAGAAAGCCAATTAGGAGGCGGCGTGATGGAAAATAGAACGTCCGAAATCGCCCTGATCCATAAGGCTCAAGCGCAAAACCTTAAAAAAGAAAAGACCAGACAAGACTTTTGGGTCGCGGTAATGTGGCTTTTTGGTCTGATCACCGTTTCAATCCTCGTTTTGGTGGTAGGCTATATCCTGTTGGAAGGCGTTAAGGCCATCAACTGGGAATTTCTGACCACATCTCCTAAAGGCGGTCTTTCAGGCGAAGGCGGTATCTCGACCACCATCGGAACCACCTTCTACCTGGTAAGCCTAACCCTGCTCGTCGCGACGCCTCTCGGCGTCGGCGCGGCAATATTCTTGATAGAGTACGCTGGAGAGCAGAGTCTTAGCTCAAAATTCCTTCGTTCGTTGATCGGCGTAGCCAATTTCGCGGTGGAAACCCTGGCGGGCATTCCATCCATTATTTTTGGCTTGTTTGGCTATGCCTTGTTTGTTTCTACGCTGAAACTTGGCTTTTCACTGCTCTCTGCGGCGTTAGCTGGGGCTTGCCTTGTGCTGCCAACCATAATCCGGACCACCGAAGAAGCCCTTCTAACGGTGCCTGATGACTACCGCAGGGGCAGTCTGGCTCTCGGCGCCACCAAATGGCAGACACTTTACAAAGTAGTGCTGCCCGCAAGCACACCGGGAATCATCACTGGTATCATTCTTAGCGTTGGGCGTGTCATCAGTGAAACCGCCATTTTTTACGTGACCCTTGGCGGCAGTTATCGAATGCCAACTTCTGTCCTTGATGGAGGGCGCACATTGGCGCTGCACCTTTATTATCTGGCTATGGACACACGCGCCTTCGATAAGGCCATGGGCACTGGCGCAGTCCTGGTAGTGATGATCATTCTGATCAATTTGCTTATTGACCTCGTTTCACGAAAACTTACAACGGGGGTCCGGAAAGTACGATGAACAACTCCAAACTTGAAACGATCAACTACAGCCTGTACTATGGCAATTATCGTGCGTTAAAAGAAATCAACATCAAGATTCCAGAAAACAAAGTCACGGCGCTGATTGGCCCTTCTGGCTGCGGAAAAAGCACCTTCCTGCGCAGTTTCAACCGCATGAACGACCTGATTGCCGGCGTTCGCACAGAAGGGAAGGTCTTGATTGATGGAGAAGATATTCTAAAAACTGATCCGGTTGCGCTTCGCCAGAATGTTGGAATGGTTTTTCAGAAACCTAATCCATTTCCCAAATCGATTTTCGACAATGTGGCTTACGGACCTCGTGTAACCGGATTAAAAGACCGCCAAAAATTGGAAGAGATTGTCGAGCGGAGTTTGCGCTCCGCGGCTCTCTGGGATGAAGTCAAGGACAACCTTGGCAAATCGGGGCTGGATCTTTCAGGTGGGCAGCAACAGCGTCTGTGCATAGCGCGGGCATTGGCTGTGGAGCCGACAGTCATCCTGATGGACGAACCGGCAGCCTCGCTGGACCCAATCGCGACCCTTAAAATCGAGGAACTTATCCACGAATTATCTGTCAATTACACCATCGTCATTGTCACCCACAACATGCAGCAGGCTGGACGCGTCTCGGACTATACTGCCTTTTTCTATACGGATGAAACGCGCACTGGTCAACTGGTAGAATTTGACGATACGAAAACCATCTTCACAAACCCGCACGATCGACGCACTGAGGATTACATCACAGGTCGTTTTGGGTAGTTGACTGCTGGATTATCGCAACATCATCTGTTTGCTTCAATCCTAACTTGCGCAGGCTGTGCCTCCACAGGGCAGCCTGATACCGGAGTTTCTCATTTTAGTGCCCTGAAAACAGCTTCCCAACGAGAGAATATTCAAAAAATATCGGAAAATGCGATCGCAGGCTGGGTCATCGTGCTTGAAGAGTATGGCATCATAGATCCTTGAGCTTTGCTTACCTCACAATAGCCAACCCACCAAAAACAGTAATTGTCATTCTGAGCTTCTTTTGCGAAGAATCTGATTATTAATGATCAGAATATTCACCGCATTCAGGATAACAATACTCACCCCCTTTATCCCCCTCCCTCGACGAAGTGCCCGTCAGGGCAGAGGATCAGGAAAAGCCCTGCCTTNNGAGTAGGCACGAAGCAATCTAAACTCTCAACCCAGAGGATCAATAACGAATTCACGAAGATACCGAACTAAGTAATCAAGCGTGTAAAGAACCAAATTTTGCAGTATCCACCGCTCCCTGCTTTCTAAGAGTTTAGATTGCTTCACAAATGAAGTTCGCAATGACAGATCTTCGTTCTAGCACCAGATTACTTGCCATTGTGAAAGCAATTTTATGGTAAGTGCTGGATTGAGGAGTAGAACCTGAGCCTTGTAATCTGCTTTTTTTTTGCAAACGAAATAAAAATTCTGTCCTATCAATGAATTGCCTCATAGTGCCTTGAATCAGAGAGTTTTCCTCGTTGAAATCGCGTTTTTTTGGCAAAATGAGAAAATCAGATTGTATGAGGGTGTTTTTTTTACACTTTTTTGGGCAAAAAACAGCCAACGAGACTATAATTTTGCCTTGGAAGGAATAATCAACATGGACAAACCGAAAAAGAACCCCATCCGCGATCTTCATCCCAACATCTGGGCAGTCAGCCTGACAAGTTTCTTCATGGACATCTCCAGTGAGATGGTCCTGAACATCCTGCCCTTGTTTCTTTCCTCAGTACTGGGAGTAAAGACCAACATTATAGGCATTATTGAAGGGGTTGCGGAAGCCACCTCGAGCGTCCTGAAAGTCTTTTCAGGCTGGCTTTCCGATAAACTTCGCAGCCGCAAGTGGCTGGCAGTTGCCGGTTACGGGATCTCCGCTCTGGCAAAACCCTTCTTCTACTTTGCCAACAGCTGGGAAGCGATTGGCGCAATCCGCTGGGCGGATCGGGTTGGCAAAGGTGTGCGCACCGCGCCTCGCGATGCACTGGTGGCTGATACTGTCAAACCTGAACAGCGTGGGCTGGCTTTTGGTCTTCACCGTGCTGCCGACACGGCTGGCGCCATGCTTGGCATTTTGATTGCCGCCTTTGTAGTCTGGAAGGTCCAGGCTGCCGGTTCCTCATTGCAAGAAAGCACCTTTCGCACGATTGTGCTAATTAGCATCATCCCCGCGATTTTGGCTGTCATTTCTTTGGCAGTAATGACCCGCGAAAAGAAGCCGGAAGGTGAAGCTCAGGCGCCAAAAATTAGTTTTAAAGGACTCGGAAAAAACTTCATGTTCTTCATGCTCATCGTGGGCATTTTCGACCTGGGAAATTCGTCGGATGCCTTCCTGGTGCTGCGCGCCCAGGAACGCGGTATGACCACCCTGCACATTTTGCTCATGTTAGCGGTATTTAACCTGGTCTATACCCTGGTCTCCACACCTGCAGGCATGATCTCCGATAAAATCGGGCGCAAGAAGCTGATCATCGGCGGCTGGACAATGTACGCCCTTATCTACCTCGGCTTTGCCCTGGCGCAGAATGTGACCCAAATCTGGATGCTCTACGTGGCTTACGGTCTGTACTACGGCATGGCTTACGGCACTGCCAAGGCGATGCTCTCAGATTTGGTTCCAGCAGATTTGCGCGGGACTGCCTTTGGCACATATAACGCCGTGCTTGGGATTCTTGATTTTCCTGCCTCGCTGATCGCGGGTTTGCTCTGGAGTGGTGCTGGAAGTTGGCAGGGGTTTGGGCCTTCCGCGCCCTTCTTTTTTGGTGCTGGGCTGGCGACGATTGCTATCGTAATGATGCTGCTCTGGAAGCCCTCAATACCGAATGCTGAATCTTACGGGACAGCAACAGAAGCAAATTGAGGAGATTTGGATGGAAAAATTGAGAATAGGCGTCCTTGCCTACCGCATGGACTTCTATACCAACCTGCGGGTTATCGTGAATCAGCTTCCGGAGGCAGATTATATCCCTGTAAAGGACTTCTTCTCTTATCGGC
>DDWY01000019.1:0-2332 GCA_002347705.1 Anaerolineaceae bacterium UBA2274
TCCAAGTTGATTTTGCCGCTTCTGCGTCCGATCTTGGTCGTTATTTCGATTTTGAGCTTCATCGGGACATACGGCGAATTCATCATCGCCCGCACCCTGCTTACCCAGCGTGAGATGCAGACCGTCATGGTGGGTCTCCAGATCTTTACTGCCGGGCAGTACACCAAGAACTGGGGCATATTCGCTGCCGGCGCCTTGATCGCCGCTCTGCCGATCATGATCATCTACCTGATCCTGCAGGATCAGATTGTCGGTGGTCTCACCCAGGGTGCGGTCAAAGGCTAGACCACTCTTAACCTATGGAATAGGTCCTGACCCATTCCAGTAATAGCCGGACTCCTTCGAGACCGGCTTTTTTATACATCATTCACAGGCCGGGTTCCGCACCACCTGCCCCTGAGCGTAGCGAATGGGGTTCAACCCGGCCTACGGCTATCACCAGTTGTATCAAATCGCGTAGTTGACTCTTTCGAATATTGTGTTACAATGTCTTACATATATGGAGATAACAATGAACACAACAGTAACAATTCGGCTTGATAACGACGATAAAGAAATTATTTCCCGATATGCCCGTACTAAAGGGCGGTCTGTTTCAGATATTGTTCGCGAGGCTATCCTTAACCAAATTGAGGATGAATATGACCTAAAACTTTATAAGCAGGCAATTGAAGAGTATCGTAAAAATCCGGTCAGCTATTCGCTCGATGAAGTTGCCACGATGCTCGAGATAGAAGAATGACCTATCAGGTCAGGTTTGCTGAAATTGCCTTAAAGCAATTCTCAAAATTGGACAAAGCTGTCCAAAAACTAATCCTGCATTGGTTGATAAAAAACCTGGAGGGATCAGTGGATCCAAGGCAAAAGGGCAAAGCGCTTGTGAGCAACCATTCTGGAGAATGGCGCTATAGGGTAGGTGACTATCGCTTGATCGCTGACATTCAGGATGATATCGTTACTATCCTGATTATCGCAGTTGGGCACCGAAAAGATATTTATTGACAGTTTGAAGAATGTCATAACAAAACGCAGGTTCGTTAGCTTTAGGTGCTTCCAATCCGCCAAAACCCAGCTGAGAGTACTTTGTATCTCCCTTCAAGGAGCACAAATATAAACGGTCAGCCCTACGTTCACAATTACACTGCGAAAGTGCAAAAACGACACAGCAAAAAACCTTGCACTTTTGCACTTTCTCCCCCTCTAACACAAAATTTGAATTTATTCTGCCAGGATAGTGATGCCGTAGCCGGGGGTGACGGAGCCGATTTGCCACATGGGGATGGCACGCGCGTCGGCTTCAGCCTGGAATTGCGCAGCTTTCTCCTCCGGGACGGCCAAAAGCAGCCCGCCGCTGGTCTGGGGGTCGTAGAGCAAAGTCTGTAGATTGATGGAGAGCTCGCCTTTAACGCTGACTTTGGGGCTGAAATAGAGCAGGTTATCGGCCGCTCCGCCGGGGAAGGTATAGGCATAGGCGAATTTCTGAGCCGCCTTCATGAGAGGCATGCTGGGGTAGTGAACGCGCAGGGCGACCCCGCTCGCCTCAGCCATCTCCGTGGCGTGACCAAGAAAACCAAAACCAGTGATGTCGGTGGCAGCGTGGAGGCCAAAATCTACCGCCAGTTGGGCGGCATCGCGGTTGAGGAGTTTCATCCAGGTAACGGCATCTTCGAGTTCGTCAGGGGAAGTGAGGCTGCCCTTGAAGGCGGTGGTGATGACGCCGGCGCCGAGCGGTTTGGAGAGAAAGAGTCGATCGCCCGGACGCATACCGGATTTGGTGAGGATCTGGTGGTTTTGAACGATGCCGAGGGCAACCAGACCGAATTTGGGCTCTTCATCTTTGATGGAGTGCCCGCCGGCAATCACAACGCCGGCTTCGAGGGCTTTTTCAGCAGCACCGCGCACGATAGCCTGGGTCATTTCCATGGGCAGCGCGGCAGGCAGGGCGGAAATATTGAGGGCTAAAATGGGTTTGCCGCCCATGGAGTAGACGTCAGAAAGGGAATTGGCGGCAGCGATGGCGCCATAGTCGTAGGGGTCATCCACGACGGGAGTGAAGTAGTCGAGGGTGGCGACGAGCGATTGATGGTCGTCGAGGCGCCAAACAGCAGCGTCATCGGCGGAATCAAGCCCGATGAGGAGATCAGGGTAAACGTGACCCTGGAAAGTCTCTTTGATTGGCAGCAGAACCTGCGCCAGCGTCTCCGCGTCGACTTTGGACGCTCAGCCCGCGCAGGCGGAGAGCGAAGTCAGGCGGATGGGTGGGGTGTTAGTCATGGGGATAATGATAACTGATTTTTAGCTGACAGGTGATAGCTGATAGGTGATAGGTGAT
>DDWY01000019.1:2423-5510 GCA_002347705.1 Anaerolineaceae bacterium UBA2274
CAATGACACGATGCGCGTAGAGTGTTTGTAGAAGGAAGGGGGTTGAAGTAGGGGGTGGAGCGCAATAGAATCCGGGTAATTAGTAGAAAGGACTGAGATGAAAAAACAATTTTTCAAATTTCTTGCAGTAGGTTTGGTCGCAATCCTGGTGCTTGGGGCGTGTTCTTCGGGGGGAGCAACGACGGTGGTGCAGGACGTGCCGGCAGAGGTTACGATGACGGACGCTGAGATGGAAGCGCTGATATCGGAAAAGATTGAAGATGAGCATACGCTGGAATTCATCATGCAGCAGGATAAGACCGCAGAGGAGTGGTCAGAGACCCTGGACCGCATGATCCAGTACGGCGCAAAGATCAGCCCGGAAGAGAAAACCTTGATTATTGATTGGCTGGTGAACCGAAATAAGTAGCTCATAGCTGATAGTTTGTAGCTGAAAGGGAAGAACGGGAGGACTAAAGACCTTCCGTACATATAAATTATGGGAAGGCCCAGATAATAACTTGTGGGGGCGGGGCAAGATTCTTTACTGCGTTCAGAATGACAACCGTGTTTCTTAAGAATGACAGTAGAATGACAGTTTCCTTAGCTCTATCGGGTACTTTGTTTCAGAAGAGGGCTATAACGAATAGAGCAATGCAATTCATCCTCAGGGGAACGAGAATTCGTGTGCACATATGCTGGAGATAGGAGTAAACTTGGGGAGAATAATTGGCATTTCTTTAAAGCAAGCAGTCTCATAGAAATTATCAGGATGAAAACTTCAGTTCTCATCGGAGGAGGCATTATTAATGAAGGTAGTGATTATTGGCGGAGTGGCAGGCGGGGCAAGCACGGCGGCGCGGTTGCGCCGGGTGGACGAAGAGGCAGAGATTGTAATGCTGGAAAAGGGACCGTATGTGTCTTTCGCGAATTGCGGACTGCCATACTACCTGAGCCGTGCCATCAATGATCGCGAGAAACTCTTGGTGACAACACCCGAGAGCCTCAAGGAAATGCTGAATCTTGATGTGCGCCCCAACAACGAAGTAATCGCGATCGACCGGGAAGGTAAGAGCGTGCTGGTTAAGGACCATGCAACCGGAAGAGAGTACAGGGAAAACTACGACAAGCTGGTGCTGGCGCCCGGAGCAGAGCCGATCGTGCCACCGCTGCCAGGTATGGACCTGGAGGGGGTGTTTGAGCTGCATAACATCCCTGAGCTGGACGCGCTGGATGCTTACATTAAGGCAAAGCAAGCAAAGCGGGCTGTGGTGATTGGCGGCGGCTTCATTGGGTTGGAGGTGGCGGAGAACCTGGCGGAAACCGGCATAAGCGTGAGTGTCGTGGAGATGCTCAACCAGGTGATGGCGCCGGTGGATTACGAAATGGCAGTGGAGGTGCACGAGCACCTGGCGCTACATGGGGTCAAGCTGGTGTTGGGGGATGGACTGAATGCGATCGAGAAGGTGGATGGCAGTGGAGCGCTCAAGGTTCTGACCTGCAATGGGAAGGAACTGGAGACTGACCTGGTGGTGCTGGCAATTGGAGTGCGGCCCAACACCAGGCTGGCGAAGGAAAGCGGGCTGGAGGTGAGCCAGAGGGGGCACATCGTGACGAACGACCGCATGCAGACTTCGGACCCGGACATTTACGCGGTGGGGGATGCCGTGCAGGTGAAGTCGGCTATTACCGGTCTGCCCACGTCGCTGGCACTGGCAGGACCAGCAAGCCGGCAGGGGAGAGTGGCGGCGGATAACATTGTTGGCAGAGATATGACGTTCAAGGGCGTATCGGGTACGTCTGTGGTAAAGGTGTTTGACCTGACCGTAGCGTCTACCGGGCTGAACAGCCGGCAGTTGACACAGGCAGGGCTGGCCTTTGAGTCGGTGGCAACGCACAATAATAACCATGCCAGCTATTACCCGGGGGCATCCCCGATCCATCTGAAATTGTTGTTCGGACCTGAGGGGCAAATTTATGGCGCTCAGGCGGTGGGAACCACGGGGGTGGAAAAGCGTATTGATGTGATCGCGACGGCGATGCACGGCAAATTGACTGTGTTTGACCTGGAGGACCTGGAACTGAGTTACGCGCCACCCTTTGGCTCGTCGAGAGATCCCGTGAACAACATAGGGTTTGCGGCTGCGAATATGCTCAGGGGCGACTGCCCCGTGCGGCATTGGGATGAAGTTGCGGCTCTGGATAGCGGCGAATGGTTCCGCCTGGACGTCAGAGAGGAGGAAGAGCAAGCCGTGGGAGGGGTGGAAGGCGCTTATAACATCCCGCTGGGCGAACTGAGAAGCCGGTTGGCGGAACTTCCAAAGGACAAAAAGATCCTGGTAAATTGTGCAACCGGGCAGCGCTCTTATTTTGCGACCAGGCTGTTACGCCAGAAAGGCTTTGATGCCTATAATCTTTCTGGTGGGTATAAAACGTATGCGTTGGGGGCTGCGGCACTCATAGAATCAAAGTTGGTGGAGGGTAAACCCGTGGTGAATTTGGAAAAAGAGGAAGTCAAAGTTGTAGAAGGGGCCAAGCAGTACCAACTGGACGCCTGTGGTTTACAATGCCCGGGACCGATCTTGAAGCTTTATACCAAGGTAAAAGAGATGGAAGACGGTGACCAGGTGACGGTGAAAGCAACGGATCTTGGTTTTGCGCGGGACGTGGAAGCGTGGGCAAAGTCGACCGGCAACCAGCTGATATCACTTGTAGCCAAGACCGGAGAGATTACGGCGGTGGTTCAAAAGGGTACTGCTGCGCTGGCAGCAGCGCCGGTAGGTGAGACGCAGGTGCAGAAGCACACCAAGGGAGAGGACCTAACAATGGTTGTATTCTCGGGGGAATTAGACAAGGCGATTGCAGCCTTTATCATTGCCAATGGGTTTGCTTCCATGGGGCAGCAAGCAACGCTTTTCTTCACCTTTTGGGGTCTGAATGTGCTCAAGAAGCCCCAGGCTCCTGCTCTGAAGAAGACATTTATGGAAAAGATGTTTGGCTGGATGCTGCCGCGAGGAGCTGACAAGCTAAAGCTTTCTCAGATGCACATGGGGGGAGCTGGTACGGCAATGATCAAGGGGATCATGCGCAAGAATAACGTGGAATCTC
>DDWY01000089.1:0-30866 GCA_002347705.1 Anaerolineaceae bacterium UBA2274
CCATCCTCCGCCAGCACTGCCGCGCCAACCGGATAGTTGGAATAGGGCGAATAACTATTTTTGAGATAATGCCGGGCTGTAGCGATCAGTGTCTCACGAACCTCATTTTCCAGTGTTTCCATTTTCGATATCTTTCTGGGAAGCGTCTTCGCCCAATCTGCGCACTTTCACCTTGATGATGCGCCTTGCAACCACCTGCTCCACCGTAAATTCAAAATCTTTGTCTATCACAACCTCACCTGGCTGGGGCACCCTGCCGAGTTGACCATAGATGAAGCCGCCCAGGGTATCCGCATACTCATCGGAGAGGGATCCATCCGTGATCAGGTTAAATTCGTCAATTGTTGCCCGCCCGAGGATCAGATAGGTATTTTCATCAATCTGCTCGTAGAGGTTCTCTTCCCCCTGGTCATACTCATCCCGTATTTCGCCAACAATTTCTTCGACGATATCTTCCAGCGTCACCACACCAGCCACGCCGCCATACTCATCGACCACGAGCACCATATGCACCCCGCGGGACTGCATTTCTGTCAAAAGTTCATCGACCTTCTTGGCTTCAGGAACAAAGTAAGCCTGCCGCAAAAGCTGCCGCTGTGCCGCAATCGTATCGTTACCGTCAACCACCGCCAGCAAGTCCTTGGCGTAGAGTAAGCCCACGACGTTATCGATCGAATCCTCGTAGACTGGCACGCGGGAATGCCCCGCTTTGATGAACTCGTGGCGCGCGTCGCTGATGGTGGTGTTCACCTCCAGCGCCAGCACATCCATGCGCGGGACCATGATTTCTTTGGTCATGGTCTCACTAAAGCGAAAAATGGAATAGATCATTTCCCGCTCGCCCTTCTCAAGCGTGCTCTCGGGCTGATCATTCTCCACCCAATTCCTGAGAGTTTCGTCCGTTACGGTCAGGGTAACCTTGTCGGCATGTTCCCCGAGCACTGAAGTCATCAAACGCGTTAGAGGAGACAGAAGGAATGAGATGAGTGAAACCACACCCGTAAACCTAATTGCTGCCTGATCTGGGGAATCCAGGATTTTACGCTCAATTAAGAATTCCAGGAGGCTCAGGACCAAGAAAATCCCAAAAACGATCAGAGCAATCAGCCAATAATTTTGGAATGCAAAAATTTGGACAGAGATCAGAGCAGCTACCGCCGCCACAAAAAAATGACAAAAAATCAAGCCCAAACGCAAAGCCGTCCGAAGCCCATTTTTGCTGAAAAGTTGTATGGTTTGTTCAACCTTCGCGTTATGTCCACTCGCCAGCCCAATCAGGTAAGGCAGCCGGGCATGTGTGAAGGAGGATTTCGCGGCTGAAGCTAACAAACTCAAAAAAACTGACGCCGCAAGGGCTATCCAAAGCCCGATTTCTTCACTCACGTTAATCCTTTCTTTCTTTCGGTCTGGCAGGCACTCCCACCACCAGGGTGTTATCCGGCACGTCGTGCGTCACGACCGCACCCGCACCCGTTTTAGCCCGCTTGCCAATTTTCAATGGGGCGACCAGCATTGTATCGCTCCCAATAAATGTTTCATCCCCGATTTCGGTGGGATGTTTGTACTTCCCGTCATAATTGCAGGTGATTGTGCCTGCTCCAATGTTCACATCCCGCCCGATCCTGGCATTGCCAATGTACGAGAAGTGTCCCATTTTGGTGTGCTCGCCGAGGGTCGAATCCTTCACCTCACCAAAGTTGCCAAGATGAACGTAGTCTTTTAACACTGCGCCGCTGCGCAGATGGCAAAATGGTCCCATTGTGACATGGCTGCCGATGGTCGCCTTTTCGGCTACCGAGTGTTGGATGACTGAGTGGTCACCAACGCTGGTATGCAGCAGGGTGGTATCGGGTCCGATGGCACAATTCTCACCAATGAAAGTTTTGCCACGCAGATAGGTATTCGGGAACAAAACCGTGTCTTGCCCAATGGCCACATCCATCTCGACGGTGGTGGTATCGGGGTCAATAAAGCTTACGCCTGCCAGCATCCACTGCCGGTTCACGCGCGCGCGCATTGCCCGTTCGCAATCCGCCAGGTCTACCCGGTTGTTGATCCCCAGCCCTTCGGCGGCATCCTCGAGCACCATTGCTTCCACTCCCCTGCCCTGCGAGATCGCCAATTCCACCAGGTCCGTGATATAAAACTCGCCTTTGGGCGAAGGTTTTAGCTCCGCCAGGCTCTGCCACATCCACTCAGCGTCGAAACAGTAAGCTGAGATGTTGTATTCACGGATTTTCAGCTGCTCAGGCGTAGCGTCGGCTTCTTCCACAATCGCGCTCACTTTTCCATCCAATGAGCGCACTACCCGCCCAAATCCACGCGGCAGGTCACCAATCACACTCGTCATCGTGATGGTGCTGCCTGTTTCATGGTGAATCTGAAGCAGGCGATCGATTGTTTCGGGTCGCAGCATGGGCATGTCGCCAAAAGTGACTAACAGGAGGTCAGCCTTACCGCGCAGCTGATCTTCGGCTGAACGCACCGCATGTCCGGTGCCAAGCTGTTCCGCCTGCAAAGCAAAGTTCACCTTTTCTCCATAGGCACGCGCGATTTCTTCGCGCACAAGTTCGCTGCCATAGCCGGTTACGATCACCGGCGGCAGGTCCACCTTGGGTAAAACGGTATCCAGGGCATGGAAAACGATAGGTTTACCAAGTAAGGGATGGAGAGTTTTGGGTAAGCTGGAGTGCATGCGCTTGCCCAAGCCAGCGGCAAGAATTACAGAAGCGATTTTCATAATATACTCCGGGAATCAAAAAACCAGGCAGCAATCCAAAACGGACTGTCAGCCTCGCTATCATCAAAACTTAGATCATCAGATTGTGTGTCCACAATAAATCAGGCCGGGGCACTTGGAGTCGAACCAAGATCAGCGGATTCAAAGTCCGATGTGCTGCCATTGCACCATGCCCCAACGTAGGCAATATTTTAGCACACAATTCACACCCTGCCAACATCTGCAAGCTGGCTCGTGCTCATTTTCTGGGAATGGAAACTTCTCCTTCGGGCAACCCAAGAGGTAACACGTCATCCTGAGCTTGGTTGTAGGGCGGAATGCGCTTTATATGCGCACTCCGCCAACAGCGGGCATGGCAGGTATTCGGTTTGTCGGAGTGAGCCCGCAACAGGCTTACAAGAAACGAACATCATTTGGCGGTCTCATTCCGACCTACTTCGCTGGTACTTCGTCCGTCCATAAGGGGGGTATTTGTCATCCTGAACGAAGTGAAGGATCTTGCCACTCTACCATTAAGACCCTTCGCTGGCGCGCAAAATGACAGAGAATCCTTTGTTCGGTTTGTCGGAGTGAGCCCGCAACAGGCTTACAAGAAACGAATATCATTTGGCGGTCTCATTCCGACCTACAAGCTCAGAATGACAAAGAGTCCTTAGTTGTAGGGCGGACTGCGCTTTATCTGCGCACTCCGCCAACAACAGGCATGGCAGGTATTCGGTTTGTCGGAGTGAGCCCGCAACAGGCTTACAAGAAACGAATATCATTTGGCGGTCTCATTCCGACCTACAAGTTCAGAATGACAGAGCGCACAAAGCAATCAACGAGCAATTTTGTTTCCTTAAACAAAAACCGCCCGTTTCCGGGCGGTTACTCATCAAGCTCAATTTATCTGAAAAGAACCTTTGTCATAAACAGGACAAGCAAAATCCAGGTCAGGACAAACACCGATGCAACCAGTAATCCCGCCTTAACAGCGCCCCAGGTATACAATCTCAACTCCCGGTCAGTCATGCCCGTGCCATACGGCGAAGGCTGGCTGGTCTCACTTTCTGGCACCCGACCGAAGTCATGGCGCCGATCGTACCAGGGCATGCCCTCTACGTTCATGTCGACGATTGTACGACCATCGTCGTCATCAAATTGCTTTTTCTGAACTTTCCTCAATTAAGGTTCCTTGCTCATTGTAAAGATGACATACCACCAAATGCCCTGGCTCGATTTCGCGAGTATCAGGAGCATCGGTTTTGCAGATAGGCATGGCAAATCGGCAGCGGGTGTGGAATTTACAGCCCGAAGGTGGATTCGCGGGGGAGGGAATGCTTCCCTCCAAAATGATCCGCTTCATCTTGTAGTTCGGATCCGGCACCGGCACCGCGCTCAGGAGAGCCTGGGTGTAAGGGTGGAGAGGATTTTCAAAAATCGAAGCCTTCTCGCCGTACTCAACCAGGTCGCCCAGGTACATGACGCCGACATAGTCGGAGATGTGTTGGACAACGGAAAGATCGTGTGAAATGAACAGGTATGCCATTTCACGTTGATTCTGCAAATCTTCCAGTAGGTTAATAATTTGCGCCTGGATCGAGACATCCAAAGCCGAGACAGGTTCGTCACAGACCACAAAATCTGGTTTTAACGCCAACGAGCGTGCTATACAGATACGCTGACGCTGCCCGCCGGAGAATTCGTGTGGATAGCGATCTTTCTGATAAGGTTGTAAGCCGCAAGAGAGCATGACATCGTCAATATAATCATCGAACTCATCCTCAGAAACGAGTTCGTGCTCGCGTACTGCTTCGCCGATGATTTCGCTGACAGGCATACGCGGGCTCAGGCTGGAATAGGGATCCTGAAAGATCATTTGCATCCTGGGACGCAAAGCACGCATTCCTTTCCTGTCCAATGTCATAATGTCTGTGCCGTCAAAAACCACATTACCGCCAGTCGGTTTCAATAAACGCAGCAGGGTCTTGCCCACTGTAGTCTTGCCGCAGCCCGATTCCCCTACCAAACCCATGGTTTTACCGCGTTCGATCCTGAAGCTGATGTCGTCGACAGCCTTTACATACCCAACCACACGCTGCATCAACCCAGCCTTGATCGGGAAATACTGCTTGAGGTTATTCACCTCAACAATATAGCGACCATTGCCATTTGAGTTGTTACTTGTTTTGTTATTTTCCATATCAGGCCTTTTCCTCTGCGTCTGCATAGAGATAGCAAGCTGCCATGTGGGATTCTGTCAGATAGAACTCGCGAGGATATTCGCCATCACAAATCGGCATGCGCTTGGCACAGCGATCTCTGAAGTAGCAGTAATCCGGCATATTGATCGGGTTTGGAACACTACCGGGGATATTGTACAGACGATCAACTTTTTTATTAATTACTGGCTTGGATGCCATCAAACCAACCGTGTAGGGGTGACAGGGATGGTTAAAGACTTCATTCGCTGTTCCCTTTTCGATGATTCGTCCAGCATACATAACCACCACATAATCCGCCATCTCCGCCACAACGCCGAGGTCGTGGGTGATGAGCATGATGCTCGAGTTGATTTTATCCTTCAGCGTGCGCAGCAAATCGAGAATTTGAGCCTGAATGGTAACATCCAGCGCGGTTGTTGGCTCATCTGCAATGATCAGTTTTGGATTACAAGCCAGTGCCATAGCAATCATGATGCGCTGGCGCATACCGCCCGAGAGTTCGTGGGGGTACATCAGGTACACGCCTTCCTGATTAGCGATGCCAACTGTGTCGATCATTTTCAAGGAAAGTGCTTTGACTTCTTCCTTGGACATTTCAGGGTTATGCAGCGCGATGACTTCATCAATCTGATGCCCAGCCCTGAATACCGGATTGAGACTGGTCATTGGCTCCTGGAAGATCATCGATATCTGAGCGCCGCGGATCTTTTCCATCTGGTCGGTTGGAGTTTTTACGACGTCATAGACCATTTCCTCACCGTTAAAACGGATTTCGCCTTCAACGGTTTGTCCTTGTGGTCGCTGAACCAGCTGCATCAGCGAAAGTGCCGTTACAGACTTGCCGCAACCAGATTCGCCTACCACACCAACAGTTTTACCCTTTGGAATGTCGAAGGTCACACCATCGACTGCTTTTACAGTGCCTATGTCGGTAAAGAAATAGGTGTGCACATTGTCAAATTCGACCACATTATTCGGATCGCGCATCACAGCGGTGTACTCGCTTTGAGGCACATTTTTCCGATTGCGCGCCTTCTCAATCGCGTTCGTGATCCGGCGATTCTCACTGGAAATCCGTGCTGATTCACGTGCTGTAAGGTGAATGCTCTCAGTAATGCGAACTTCTTCGGTCTCAACGTTTTCAATTTGGGTTAAATCTTTTTTTTCCGTCATGGCTTTTCCTATCGTTTCATCTTTGGATCGTAAGCATCGCGCAAACCGTCACCCACAAAATTGAAGCCAAGCACCGTCAGCAAAATCAGCAAGCCAGCCGGCAGCCAGATAAACCAGTAGGTAGTCATCACGTAGGGGTCTGAAGCAATGTTAATGATGCTGCCCCAGGATGCCAGAGGATACTTGATGCCCAATCCCAGGAAGCCCAGTGTGGCTTCAAAAATGATCACGCCACCCAGGCTGCCTGTGGCAATCACGATGAGCAGCGGCATTACGTTTGGCACCAGGTGGCGGAAGATCTTGCGGCTGGTGCGGATGCCGGTGGCTTCCGTCGCGACCATAAAGTCTTGCTCTCGCAGAGATAAGATCTGACCGCGTACCAAACGGGCAATACCCGTCCAGCCCATTAAACCAAGAATAGCCATCAGGATGAACAGACGCGTCATTGGCGAAACTTCCAGGGTGTCCATTACCGAGCCAAAAATGATAATCATCGGGAAATATGGAATACTGTTAAAAAGGTCCACAAACCGCATCAAGGCAGTATCAACGGTACCACTGAAATAGCCAGATATGCCACCAATGATTACGCCAAGAACTATTTCGAGTAAGACGACCACAAAACCGACCAATAAAGAAACACGACCACCGTACATCAAACGGGTCATTTGATCCATACCATTATTGTCAGTACCCACTGGATGTTCGGGGGAAGGAAATTCAAACATCTTGATCACCATGCTGGTGGTTTCACGCTTGATATAGTAGTTTGTGTTCACGCGCACAACCTTGTATTCAATACCATCAAATTCAAAGCTGCTTCCCCGGTCTGAGATCACTTCTCGCGCCAATGTCTTAAATTCAACGGGCAGAAACTCTCTTTGATCCAAAGGATTGACGATAATCCTGGAGACCTCGGCAAAAGCATTGCCATCCTGGGACTTGATAGTGTTTGAACCGTCTCCATACTCAATAGTATAGGTCTTACCATTCACCTCAAACTCATTTTCCTGGTCCCTTATGGCAATAGTGCTCGCATATCTGAAGGAGTAAGAGTCTACAACAGATCTGTCTGCCTCGACATAGGGATCATAAATGAAAAGAGAAGCGAGAGCAACATTCCGTTCAGTTGAAACAAAGGACTTTCTTCCCTCAGTAGTGATGTGGTAGGTGATACCTTCAAACTGAAACACAGTTTGCCTGTCTGCTTTTGCTGCCAGATAGGCTTCTTCGAGACCTGCCGGTATAACCTTATTCCCTGCAGGGATTAATTGACCCAGCAAATCTTCTGCCACAGGTTCGAGCTGAAGGATGCGGATGGTACCCTCTGCCTCTTCAAGATAAGTGTATCCAATGCCATTGGATGAAAAAGTTGGCTGTTGCTTGCCATAAGCTAAAAGGAAGTTCGCCCGGGCAAGCGCGTCAAATTCCTGTCCGTTAGCTACAACGTAACGCAATTCAGTATTAATGATTGCGCCAGCGTAATCCTTATCGAGTTCGCTTTCTGTGTAAAAAACCTGGGTCTGTGTGTATGGAGAAAGGATGGGTCCCAGGAACGAAAAAATAAACATGACTATCAAAATGACCAGACCAATAAGCGCTAATTTATTGCGGAGAAAGCGTTTTGTCACCAACATTCCAGGCGAAAGCACCTTAATACGCCGCTGATCATCCAGCGCAAGTTGGGGTGTGGGAACTGGTTGGATTGGTTCTGGTGTCTCGGTTTTAATATCAAAGTCACTCATAATCCAAGTCTCCTAATTTACTCTAATACGCGGATCCACAACCGCGTACATGATGTCGGCTACCAGCAGGCTGACCTGAGTAAGGATCAGGATAAAGGTCAGGTAAAACATAGCAAAAGGAATATCACCCCGGATAATTGCCTGGTAGGCAATATAACCAATACCCGGGATCTGATACATTGTTTCGGTAATCTGAGAGCCGGTAAACATGCTCGGCAAAATACCGCTCAGTGTCGTTACTAATGGGATCAAAGTGTTGCGGAAGGCATGTTTATTGATCACAACCTTTTCCGGCAAACCCTTGGCACGCGCTGTACGTATATAATCTGAATTAAGAACTTCAAGCATATTTGTTCGTGTATAACGCATCAGACCGCCCACAGAAAGCATCATCAACGTCAGAATTGGCAAAACCATGTGATAGCCCTTATCCAATAACTGCATCAAGGGCGTCATCGTTGTGTGGAAACGACCAGTCAGACCATAAAGAGGGAACCAGCCCAACTGGATCGCAAAGACATACTTAAGGATGGTGGCAAGGAAGAATGTGGGCAATGAAATACCCATCAAAGCAAAGATTGTGATGGCATAATCCGTCACAGTATATTGCTTTCTGGCTGCCAGAATACCCAAAGGAATCGCAATTAATATTTGTACCAAAAACGTGATGGCATTGACAACCAGAGAGATCCCTATAACCTCAGAAAACTTTTCAGTGACTGGCACACCATAATGCCAGGACTCACCAAAATCTCCCCTGACGGCATTACCTGCCCAACCTATAAAACCGGGGATAATTGGTTCGTTCAATCCATATACCTCATTGAGCTGGTCTAACCATTCCTGGTAGCTTTTTGTGCTCAGTGGATTAGATGCTCTTTGCCGGGCAATTGTTTCCACATACGAGGTCGGCAAGCTTCGGATGATCGAATAAACGAGCAACGCGCCGAACACGACGATGAATATGCCCAGAAACAGTCTCCTTAGAATAAAATTTCGCATTCCTTTTCCTCACTCCACTGCATAGTCTGGCTTCGCAAATCGGTGGGTTTACAAAGTGAGCCCACCCAAATTGGTGGGCTCACTTATACCATAAATGGCTCTAATCCTTGTTACTAATTCATCTCAACAAGTTCGAGGTCGTTCATCCAGCCCCAGAAGGTGGTGATATCGGGGGTCAGGGATTCGATATTGACGCGCTCGGTGCTGAAGATGATGACGTTCTTGCGCTGGTAGGTCGGAATTTCGACTGCCCAGTCAATGATCTTCTCAAGAGCTTCCTTGTAAACAGCCTTGCGGAAGTTCTGGTCATCGCTCTTGCGGGCGTCCATGATCAATTGATCCAATTCAGGATCGGTAATGTGATAGTGGTTGGACTCGGTAGAGCCTTCAACACCAGGGACATTTGAGCTGTGATAGACCTGGTACATGTCGGGGTCGATAGTCGAGCCCCAGGCTGCAGTCCAGAGTTCCTGCTCGCCACTGTCAAGGGCATCCCAGAGGATGTTGGCATCAGCAGGATCGTTGATTACGAGTTCCATGCCGATATTAGCGAGTGAAGCCTGAGCACCTGTGATGATGGCAAAGGCAGGATGGTCGCCAGTACCGCCACCGGGGACGATCAGCTCGTAGGAGAGCTTGGCGCCTTCGGGTGCAGCTGTGACTTTGCCATCTTCCACAGTGAAGCCGGCGGCTTCAAGGTAAGCCAGGGCAGCCTGTTCGGCAGCAACATATTTTTCTTCCTGAGTCATTTCAGCGGTGTAGATGGGCTCGCCATTCACATCAGTCGAGAAGGCAATTTTGTAGCCCTCATCGGTCGGCTGAGGAGCAGCCCAGGAGGTGTTCGAAATTGGGTAGTTAATGACGGCGGCGGCTTCACCATAGTAGCTGTCGATTGCCACATCGCGATAAACAGCCATAATGGTTGCAATAGCTTTGCGGAGGCTCTTGGAAGCATCGGAGGCCGGATCTCCACCAACATTGACGGTGGAAGCATTGATACCGATGTAACCATAACCCAGGTTGTCAACCAAGCTGGAGGTAATCACGGGACCGGTCATTTCGCCATTGCCATTGTAGGTCATGACTTCTTCGTAACGGGTCTTGTTGTAGGACATTTCGCCTGCATCAGCAATACCGGTTGCAATAGCGGTCACAACTTCGTTGGACTGGGTTTCGCGGAATTGGATTTCGCGGATCTTGGGGCAACCACGATAGTAATAAGGGTTGGCTTCAAAGTAGACAACGCGGTTGTCATATTTGATGAACTTATAAGCGCCAGCGCCCATGGGGGTGGCTGTCAGGCTTTGCTGTTTGGAAAGATCACCATAGTCAAAGCCGAACATATTGTTTTCGTAATCGTATTTGGCGCGATCACCATAATAGTGCAGCGGGGTAATGTTGAGACCAAGGATTGAGTAGACAGCAGGGGCTTCGTAACCACTGGTGGTTACTTCCACGGTGTAGTCATCGATCTTCTTGATGCCAGCAATATTGGGAACACCCTCGGTGCCCATGGATTCGTCTTTAGGACCCCATTCGCCGATGAAGGCGGTTTGAGCATTCGCGAAGACATCTACACCATTGGCAGATTCGTAGGGGAAGGCGGCTTTGATGTCATTGCCATAAGCAGCCATAACGTCGGCATAGTAGTCATCCAGGGTCGGGAAGGTTTCAACCAGGTCGAAAACAGTTTCGGTACCTGCGGTCTCGAAGACGATAGGATCTGTACAATCAGCAACTTTGATAGCCTCTTCGCCTTCAGCAACTTCAGTAGAGCATTTCAGCCCGCCGAAGCCCCACATGCGCATGGCATAGGCCACTTTTTCGCCATCGGTCATTTCGTCCCAAATGGCACCATTAAAGTATTGTGCTGTGAAATCATTGTTACCGTAGTTAGCAACAACATAGTCATAGATACCCTGGACTTCGGCTTTCACACCGGTCTCAAGACGTGCCCAGGCATCGTCCTGTTGTTCCTGAGTCCATGTATCCGTGTCGGCGTGTTCATGATCCATGCCGGCAGCGTAGATATCCTCAAACATCTGGAAGTACTTGTCATAAACCTCAGTTGTAGTCTGGGTCTGATAGTCCTTCAAGCCGATGATCGGATAAGAAGCGAGGGAAGTGGAACCAACATAGGAAGGATCCAGGAAGGTGTAGTAGGTGAAGATTACATCATCCGCGGTCACCGGCTCGCCATCGGAGAACTTCATGCCCACGCGCAGGCGGGCAGTGTATTTGGTGGTATCGCTGGCTTCGTCGTAATCAACGGCGATGTCAGCAGCACCCTTATAGAGGTAATCCACGCCATTATAGGTGTGGGTCTCACCTTCGATTGCATTGTAGACAATACCGCCAACGCGGTCAGTGGTCATAATGCTGATTTGGGTCATGCCAGCAACGTCATTGTCGTAGCCAGTGTCTGCAAAGAAGGGGCTGAACTTCTGTGAGAAGTCTTGGTATGCAACCACTAACGGGGTGTCAATGGTCGGTTCGGTGGGGAGGTTCTCGCCAAATGGCTGTTCCTCAAAGACCACCTCAGTAACCTCTGGTTCGGTGGGTTCTGGTTCGGCTGTGGGTTCAACTACCGGGGGGGTAGTAGGTTCCACAACAGGCTCAGGGGTTGCAACTTCGGTTGGGGTTCCGCAGGAAGCGAGAGCCACACCGAGCATGATCGCAACGATCAAAATGGACATATTTCGTGCAAATTTACTCATTTTTTTCTCCTATTTCTCCTTAACTGATTTTTCTCATTATATTTTATAAACAACATCGTGTCAATGAAGGCAGCCCCAAGCATCCTCCACTTTCACGCCTGTTTTCCATCGTTAGGGGCCCTGGTGATGATAACTTTTTTTAGATTGAAAAAAATAATCAAAGCCAAAGCCATTGCGGCAAGTTCTGTCGCCAGAAAATTATACTCACTTATTGCCAGTCTGTCTCCAGGAAAGAAGAGCAAAAAAACAATTTCTCCTGCCAGGCAAAATCCCAACGTAATCAACAGGATCAGGCTGTGATTATTAAACCTCTCATAGGTCACACCGATTTCTTCCCGGCGATACTTACGCTCTTCCACCGGCAACCGCAGGCCAGCACGAAGCAAGTTGAAGATTGGCAGAAAACTCAGGGCATAAGGGATAGCGACATAAAACTGCCGCATGCCAGGGTTGTTCATAAAGCCACCTGCGACATGAGCAACAACAACACCCAGCAACGTGAGCAAGAAAATGATCTTGAATTTTTGCATTTGGGAAGCGCTAAAAGGAAGGTTGAAGTAATCTCCCTGGTATTCATAAGCCCGAATCTGCTCACCTTTTTCATTGACACTCAGAACGGTCTTATAATCATCGACGTACTTTTTCATGCCCATGGGCTACGTTTATTGCCTTGCAATTACCCAAATTCTTTTATCTGTTGTTCATAATCGAACCCGTTCAAAACACCTGTACAGTATAACATAAACACTATCGAGTCAACGCGACCGACACCAGCAATTCTCAATATGGAAGTAGTGGGTTTGATTTTGTTCCCAATCGAGGGAATTTACTGCTGTTGCACCGACCACCAAAGAAAACACTTCATATTTCTGCTCCAAATACATGGTATGCCATCCGAAAAACGTTGTAATTGATGATACGCAGACAATTATTCCTGGTTTCAAAGGTTTTTTCGTGGTTTGGCGTTCCTTAATAGTGTATTGCTACCTTTTCAGTATTATTCATATTGAGAATTGCTGGACCGACACATCGACCGACACAGCCTGGAAATGTTACTCTTCTTCTACGGAAGGGACGGACGCCAGAGCTGAATATCCGCGAAGGATGTTCCCCCGGCAAGGTCTACGCGATCCGACGCAAACCACAAGGAAATCCGCGGTACCAGCGGCACTGCCGGAAGATAATTCGCGATCAGATCCACCCCTTCTCCAATATTCTGCGCTAACCCTGCGTTGCCAACTGCCACACATTGGGCATCGAAACCAGCGTCAGCCAAACCCGCCAGGTTCGTTCCTATCCAATAATTACCGCTGTCGGGGATCGCGTTCGAGCGGTATAGCTCACAGGTATTTCCCTGCGTTTTTTGCCAGCTAACCAAAGCCAGGTCAAAATTGCGCCCAAAAAGCGGTCCTTCCGGTCCCGGCGCGTAGAGCTCAGAAAGTGACATTTCCTGGTGGTTCACCTCAATGCCACAATCCACCAATCGCCGCACCACGGCCTGGCTGACCTCGCGGTCCATCGTGGAGCTTCCACTAAGCAGGCTGACGGAGAAAACCGTGCCATCCAGCACGTTTTGCACACCGCTTGCTTTCCGCGGCGCTTCCGGCTGGGTTTCATCCCTTAACCAGCCAATCTCATCAAGCAGAGCCTGAGCTTCCTCCATAGTTCCCATCGAAACAAATTCCGGCAAGCTGAATCCTTCTGGCAGCCTGGCCCCCAACACTTCGGAAGCAATCGGTTCTGCCGTCAGGCAGGCTGCAATCGCCTGGCGCGTGCGCAGATCGCCAAAAAAGTCCTGTCTGGGGGCAGTCCAAGGGGAATAGCCGCTGTCATAAACTGCCGGCTGGATGCCAAAGACTAACTGCTGCACAAGCTCAAAGTTTTCCGCCACCAGGCTGCCGTTTTCCGCCAGACCCTTCAGCACATCCCTGCTTTGCCCTTCCAGGTGGTAGCTGGGGTCCAAAACATCACACCCATCGCTTTGAAGCTTGCTGATTGCCTGCTGAAAATCAGGCTCAACCAGCATGACCACCTGGTCATATGCGGGGTTGAGGTCGTAGTACGGGTTGCGTTCCAGGGAGATTGCAGAACCAGGCGTGCGATCCACAATCCGATACGCTCCCCAGCCAATTGGAGTACTGCTTGCTTCCCCGGAGGTCCCAATCTCCACTGGAGTCATTCCGGTAAATTGCGCAGAAGGCAGAGGGAGAAAAACAAGTTCGGAAAGATCCACCGGCACAAATCCCGGCACACCTGTCCAGCTAAGAGTGGTTTCACCCAGCGCTTCAAGGCCGGTAGTGCGGTCAAGCAGCCAGATATCCTGCGGATTGCGCAGCTCATTTGCCACTTCATGAGCAAAAAGGAAGTCAGTGGAAGTCACAGGGCTGCCATCAGACCACAACAGATCCGGGGTGATGTTGTACTCCACCTTCACCTGCATCATTTGCAGCGGTGCTGAAGCGCTCCAGGCAGTTGGCTCGCCCAACCGACCTTCCATTACAGGGTGGATCTGTGACCCTTCCTTTAATACAGTCACTTCTCCACTGCTATCCAGCACGTTCATTCCAGGCTTCACATCCGCAACTGTCTTGATAGCCTGGTTATTGGCATACGTTGGCAGAGATTCAAACAAGGCGTCCACATCATAGAGCGCTGAAAAAACGCTTTGCTTCGCCAGCGAATTACGTCCCTCGTAGCGGAACAGGCTGCCCGGGTCTTCTGCCAGGCAGATATTCAGCACTTTGGGCGGCTCGGGGGTCAGGGTTGGGGTTGGGGGCACCTGGGTCGGTTGGCTGAGCGTGTTGGTTGGCACAACCACTTGGGTTGGATTGCTTCCGCAGGCTGAAACGAAAAAGACCAGGCTCAGCAGAGCCAGTAAAGTGTTCCGTGTTTTAACAAACGAAGATTTCAAAACCAATCTCCTAAACCTCATCATCTTCTTCCGGGTCGCCAAAACGCAGCTTGAGGTAAGACTCGTATCTGCGCGGGTCGATCTGCCCGCTCTCAACCGCTTTGCGGACCGCACAGCCGGGTTCGTGACTGTGACTGCAGTCATTGAACTGGCATTCAGGCACCAGCGGCGCGATTTCCTTAAAATAGGCATCCAGTTCTTCATCCTGGATGTCCCAAAGTGCCAGGGTACGCAGCCCGGGCACATCAGCGATGTATCCGCCGCCCGGCAGAGGGTAGAGCTGCCTCACCTGGGTGGTATGCTTCCCTTTTCCGCGCCCAACGCCCTCGCTCAAGGCTCCAACCTCCAGGTTCAAGCCCGGGATCACCTCATTGAGAAGGCTGCTTTTGCCCACACCCGAAGGTCCGGCAAGAGTGCTCAGTTTGCCCTGAATGCACTCACGCAGTTCCTCAACCCCTTGCCCGGTGATCGCTGAAGCGTAGATAACATCATACCCGATGGCGCGATACATGCCAAAAAGCTTGTCCACCTCATCAAGCGGCATCAGATCCACCTTGTTGACCACGATCACAGCCGGGATGTGCGCTCGCTCCGTCACCACCAGGAAACGGTCGAGCATGCGCAGGCTTGGATCGGGCTGCGTGCAGGCAAACACCAGTAGCGCCAGATCTGCATTGGCCAGGAGTATCTGCTGATAATCGTAGTTGACGCCTGAGAGCTGACGCGAAAAAACAGATTTTCTCGGCAGCACTTCTTCGATGCTGCCTGTGCCATCATCATGAATAGCAATGCGCACATTGTCCCCCACCGCCACCAGATCGCCTTCTGCTCTGCCCTGGCGCAAGCGCCCGCGCAGGCGCGTTTGGATATCGCCTTTTTCCGTGCGCACCGTCAGGTAACCGGCTTGCGAACGAATCACAAATCCTTCAGTATATTCACTTTGGGAACCAGCAGAAAGCAGCGGCTGAGAGACGCCCAAGTTCAATCCTCTTCTGGTACTGCTGGAACGTAGGGACTTTCTTCCCAGGGCATGGTACCACCGGTGCTTTGTCCATCCGAGAAGTACAAAGAAACCGCCCGCCTGAAGAGAGGGGCTGCCATTTCAGAACCTTCGCCGGCATTCTCCAGGATCACAGCAATGGCAATGTCGGGGTAATCCGGGTTATTTTCGAAGGTATAACCCGCAAACCAGGCATGTGACTTTCCAATCGGGTTTTCAGCAGTGCCAGTCTTGCCGGCAATATTATAAGGATAACTCTTGAATTGGAATTGCGCCGTGCCGCTCGAGTTAGCTACCACCATGACCATGGCTTCCTGGATGGCTTCCAGGGTTGTCGGCTGGACATTTAGATCATGTACGACTATTGGCTCAAAGGAGTAGACTGGCTCCTGCCCGGTTAAGCCGATCCGCTCGATCAGCGTTGGCTGGTAAAGCGTTCCGCCATTGCCGACAGCCGCAATGAAAGCGGCAACCTGCAGCGGACTCACTTGCATGGTGCTCTGCCCAATCGCCATTTGTACATATTCGCTGATCTCAGTTGGGGCTGGGTTGATGCTGCCAGCAAATTCCGGGATTTCGATGCCGGTCGGCTTGCCCAGTCCAAAATCTATTGCCAGGTCTGGGATTGAGGTACGATAGCCCTCATTCCACAAAGAATAGGCGATGTGCCAGAACCAGGGGTTGCAGGACCGCATCAGCCCTTCCTGCAGGGTCAACTGCCCTGAAGCTCCAAACCCACGGCTTACCGTCCAATCCTCGCCTACCCAACCTTCCAATTCTCGCCAGTAACTGTCACAATAATAGGAAGAGTCCGGTTGATAGACTCCCGTTTCAAGCGCCGCCGCCATCGTGATGACTTTGAACACTGAGCCCGGAGGGTAGACGCCCTGCGATGCCCGGTTATACATGGGGTTCAAAGGGTTCTGAGTGATCTCGGCAATCGAATATGACGTGTAATAAGGCGCGATGAAAACATTCGGATCATAGCCTGGGTTGGAGACCATGGCAATCACCTTGCCTGTGTCGCGCTCCATCACCACAATTGCCCCAACCATGTCGCCAAAGCTTTGCTGCAGACGGTACTGGTAAGCGCTGTTAATCGTGCTGTAGATGGATTGCGCCGGTTGGGCAGGAACACTGGCAATCTTGGTCAGCACCTGACCCTGGGGGTCTTTTACGTAGAGAGCCGCGCCGTGGGTTCCAGCAAGATACTGCTCACCCCAGGCTTCGAGTCCGGAAGCGCCAATCTTCTCCTCACCGGTGTAGCCCAAACGCTGGTACTTTTCCAGTTCTTCAGCCGGCACAGTCAAGACAAAGCCGGTCACGTGCGGCGCGATGCCGCCGTCGTGATAAAAACGCGAGCGGAAGTCAGAAAGAGAAATCGCGTCATAACGTGAGAGCCGGTCATAATACTGATTGGCTGTAGCCAAAGTGACATCACCAATCACAGCATACTGATAATCAGCCGTGTTTTCATATTCCGCGTAAATAGAGACTTCTGAGCGGTCAAACATTTCGGCCAGCAGCGAAACCATCTGCCCCTCACTTTCGGGGTTAATCTGACCAGGGGTGACCATCACGGTCACAGCCTCTTCGAACGAGACCAGGGGATAATTATTCGAGGCGTCCGATGAATAAATATTGCCGCGTGCAGGAACTTCAATTACCAGTTCAAGGTAATTCCCGCCAGCCAATTCCGGCAGCATCATGCCTGCTTCCCACTGCACATGCCAGGAACCATTCTCCAGCCTAAGATTCATGATGGTATCGCGGGAGATTTCATTCATCAGTGCCGTGCTGTAGCGTATCTCATAGCCAATCTGTGCGCTGGTGGGGTTGACCATCTTCGAGAGGATCGTGTAATCCATGCCCTGCATTGTGAGCCTGATAGCTGTGTTGCGGTGGCTCTTTTCAAAATCTTCGATTGAAACAGCATCTTTGGTCAACTGGCTGAGCCTGTCGTACATGGCCGCGTAATCTTCAGCCTTCCAGAGGTCAAAGTAGGCTTTTGCCGCCTGCTCAACATCCGGCACAGACTCAATATTGATCGCGGGTTCAGGTAACCCGGTGGTTGGGGTCAGGGTGGGAGCGGGTTCTGTGTTGCTGCTATTATTGCAGGCTGAAAGTATTAAAGCTGCAATCAGGAACACAAAAAACATCTTGTTGAAGGATTTCATCATCTTACCCTGTAGTTTCCTTACGGTAGATCTGCGGATAGACTTCACACGTTATCCCATTATACCGCTGACAGGCTTGGGGCACGTCCGCCTCCAGCTTACAGCCAGCCGACTCGAGCAGCATGGCAAGATGGCAGAGCGGAAGCCCCATCACGTTTGCGTAGCAGCCCTGTACGCCGGTGCAGGGGTGAAACTGCCTGTGCTGGATGGCATATCCGCCGGCTTTGTCGCGGTAGTCTTCGCTGGCGATATATGCCGCCAGTTCTTCTTCTGAATAATCGCGCATGAAAACATCAGTGGCACAGAGTAATTCCATCGGCTCAGCACCATTTTCGGTTCGCAAACATAAGGCAGTATAGACCTTATGCCCCCGCGCGCGCATGGCACGCAGGATCTGATAGGCTTCTGCCTCATCTGAGGGTTTGCCCACGACCTCTCCATCCAATACCACGATAGTATCCGCGGACAGGATCCATTCACCATCAGCATGCAATACGGCAAGCCCTTTTTCCCGCGCCATCTGGCGCACATAGCCAACCGCGTCCACATTATCGGGATGAGTCTCGTCAGCATTAGAGGAACGCTTTTCGAATGGAATCCCAAGCAAACGCAAGAGTTCATTCCTGCGCGGCGAGGTGGAAGCTAAGATCAATTTCGTTTCAGCCATACAAGCTGGGATTCTAACATGAAAGCACGGTCAGCCTTTGAAGCCAAAAAGGCTCATTCCGGCTGTTCGGGCTTGCGGACTTCAAACCGGTCAAAATCATTGGCAAGATAGGTTTCGGGGAAGATCGCGCGCGCTTCTGCCAGGACTTCGTCATCCCGGTAGCGCCTTGAAACATGAGTCAAGATCAACTTTCCCACGCCACTATCGGCTGCCAGGCGAGCCACATCCGCAGCAGTTGAATGACCAAATTTCTGAGCCATTTCAACATCTTCTTCCAGGTAGGTGGCTTCGATCACCATCATATCCGCCCCTGCCACATGCTCCCGAAGTTTATCGAGTTTGCCTACATCCCCAACAATTGCCAGGCTCACTCCCGGGCGTTCTTTGCCCAGAACATCCTCTGGCCTGATCAGCCTGCCATCAGCCAGAGTAATCGCCTGTCCCTGGATGAGGTCGCGCCGGCAAGGTCCATTGGGCACGCCCAGGGCTTCTGCTATATCTGAAAGGAAGGGACGGTGACTTTTTTCTGTGAAACGGTAGCCCAGCGAGGATGAGCCGCGATGGTCGACCGGAAAAGCATTTATATCGAAATGCTTGCTTTGAAAAATCAGACCCGGTTTAATTTCCAGCATGTTTAAGGGCATTGGCGGTTGATTACCCCGCAGTACCACGCCGTTAATCAAGTCACTGACACGGTCCATCGTATGGCGGCTGGCGTAAATGTTGACTTCCTCAATGGCCTCCCAGCGCATGAAAGTAGAAAGCATGCCTGCCAGACCGAGAATATGATCCAGGTGCCCATGGGTGAGCAGGATGTGGTTCAGCCGCTTGAAACCAACTCCGGATTTCAGGATCTGCCGCTGTGTGCCCTCACCACAATCCACCATGAAACGAAACTCGTCATGTTTTACGACGAGTGAAGACAAACCGCGTTTGATGGAGGGCGCAGATGCGGATGTGCCCAGGAAGATTAGCTCAAACAAGAGTTAAAACCTCCGGGTTATTTCTTGTTTTGGCTGATGCTGGTGATTTGTTTGAGAACACCGAGCGCTGTCAATCCCACTTGCAGACCTTGCTGAGCGGTGATCGGCAGGCTTTTATTTTCCGCTTCAGATTGCTCAATGAAAGTCATGGCTGCCCGATAGCCGATGAAAGCGCCAGCCAGGGTTCCAATCACAAGAGTCAGTGTTCGAATGTTTGATTTCATAAGTTTTATCCTTTTTTTGAGAACCGGTCGGTCAGACTGGTCCCAATTTGTTGAATCTTCGCATTAAATTCGCGCAGCGCCATAATTGGTTTTGTAGACGCATCGCCAGCATTACGTATAAATTGCTGTCCCTGGCTCAGATAGCCCCTGAGGGCTTTGCCCGCCTGGGGAACAAGCTCGTGTAATTTGATGACGCCAATGCTGAGCGCGATCAACAAGGCGAGTGCAATCAGCCCAAAGAGCAGCACCGGGAGCACCAAAAGCACTGTTGCCACGCCAGCAAGATTTTCTGTGTCTGCAGCCCCAAGGCCGCCTTTGATCGCAAGCCAAACGATCAAGCCCACAACGAGCAGGCTGATCAGGATGATCGGAAAAGAGATCGCCCAAAAGCGGTTGCTTTTGTGCGCTTTATCGATTGTTTCCCGTAATTTCGATTCGTCTGACATTGATGGCACCTTCCACTGCAATTTTAGCACGAGATTCACCCACCTTTTCAGATTATACAAACTCATCCCAAAGCTAAACCGCAGAAGGTATTTGTTAACAATTCGCAGTTCATTTCAGGTATAATGAAGCCAGGAAAACTATCGCACATGCGTCCGGGAGGCCATTTATGTTTATTGTGCCTCCGATTGTGGCTTAGAATTGCTGCGCGATTTACTAGATAGGAAAGCGTCAGCGTTAAAAACTGACTTATGTATTGGAAAAAATGAGTTTTTGGAGCAGTCGAGTGAAAAATCCATTATTCCTGTTGCAACCTGACTTTCTGGTGGGTCAACAGCGAGATTCTCTACCTGAAGAGGAACAAAAGGATTAATCGTTTCTGACTGTCAGCTTGCCAATACATAATAAAAGTTGCTCGAGTTCGTCTTGAGATTTCAGCTTATCGAGTGAGTCCGGTGTTCAACAGCCATGGTCATGGACCATGGCTGTTTGTTACGGATGAAAAAGACGATTACTGAAATCAGCGCGCAAAAGCGCAATCGCAGGCGGGTGAACATTAGCCTGGATGGGTCCTATGCATTTTCATTGGACCGATTGACGGCTGCCTGGCTGCAAGTTGGGCGGGAACTTAGTGAAGCCGAAATTAAAAAACTCCAAACAAACGACGAAGTGGAAGTTGGCTTCAACCAGGCTCTCAATTTGTTAAGTTACAGAAGCCGCTCGACGGCAGAAATGACCCGCTACCTCGAAGGCAAGGGCTACGCCCCTGGCACCTTGAAGATTGTGCTGGAGCGCCTCGAAGAAGAAGGTCTTCTCAATGACGATCGCTTTGCCAAAGAATGGGTGGAAAACCGCAATACCTTTCGCCCAAGAAGCCAAAGCCAACTAAGAGCGGAGCTGCGTTTTAAGGGTTTGGCTGAGAGTTCCATTGAATCAGCCCTGGAGGAATCCGAGGTGGACGATGCCGCCCTCGCAATGGCAGCAGCCCGCAAGCAGTCCCATCGCTATCTTTCTTCCGATTACGAGATTTATCGAAAAAAACTTGGAAACGCGCTTTTGCGGCGCGGTTTCAGTTATGCCACGGTCAATGAAACCTTACGCACTCTTTGGAATGAGATGCAGCACACCGAGACCGTGGAACCAAATAAACTATGGAGCAATTGACACAATGAAAACCTTATTTCAACCAGGCTTAGGTCCTAACCTGCTCTTTCTGTGGGTTGGACTCGCCGTTATCTTGGGTGTCCTGATCGGATACCTGATTTTCTCAGCCATCCGCAAAAACCAGGATGAAAAACTTAAAAGAACCGCGGAATATATTATCGACCAGGCAAAGGAAGTTGCCAAAAACACGGAGCTGGAAGCCAAAGACACCGCCCTGAAAATCACCTTGCAGGCGGAGAATGAGATCCAGCGCAAGCGCAGCGAACTCAATAAGGAAGATGACCGCCTTGTGAAGCGCCGCGAAGAACTTGATAATCGTTTCGACCAGATGCAGCAGCGTGAGTCTGCTCTCAACAAACGCCAGAGTGCCGTTGATAAGCGCGCCAATGAGATTGAAGCTCTCTACACTGAACAGTATGCAGAGCTGCAGCGCGTTTCTGAGATGACCAGTGATGAAGCCCGCGCCCTCTTGCTTGAAGAAGTTGAAAAGGAAGCCCGCGGAGACATGGCGCGCATCATCCGCCAACATGAGATCGAAGCCACCGAAACCGGCTTGGAAAAAGCCCGCGAGCTGATCGCCGATGCCATTCAGCGTGTCGCTTCCGACAGGGTTGCTGAAGTGACCACTTCCCTGGTTTCTCTTCCCAACGAGGAAATGAAGGGCCGCATTGTTGGACGCAACGGTCGCAACATCCGGGCTTTCGAACAGGCAACCGGCGTGGACGTTATCGTGGATGACACCCCCGAAGCTGTGACTGTCTCATGTTTTGATTCTGTCCGCCGTGAAATCGCCCGCCGTACCCTGACACGTCTCGTGACGGATGGCCGCATCCACCCGGCCTACATTGAGAAGATACTTGAAGAAGAACGCAAAGCGATGGACGAGGATATCCTCAAAGCTGGCAAAGAAGCGGTCTATGAAGCCGGTATACACGGTCTGCACCCTGAAATCGTCAAGAAACTGGGGCGTCTGAAGTACCGCACATCCTACGGTCAAAATCAGCTTGCCCACGCCGTGGAAACCTCCAAGATCGCCAGTGTTTTGGCGGCTGAGCTCGGCGCGAATGTGGAAGTTGCCAAGCTCGGCGCGCTTTTGCACGACCTTGGCAAAGCCATGGACCACAACACCGAAGGCACCCACGCCCAGATCGGCGCGGAATTTGCCAAACGCCACGGCGTCAGCGCGGCAGTCTGCAACGCCATCGCCGCGCACCACCACGAAGTGGAACAGGTCTCGATTGAAGCTATCCTGGTGGAAGCCGCGGACGCCATCTCCGGCGCGCGCCCAGGTGCCCGCCGCGAGGACCTTGAGCAGTACATCAAGCGCCTGAAAGCCCTTGAGAACATCGCCAACTCCCATAAGGGTGTTGAGCAGAGCTACGCCATCCAGGCTGGTCGGGAAGTGCGCATCATCGTCAAGCCTGAAGAGATTGACGACCTCGAAGCGCACCGCATCGCCAAAGACATCGCCACCGAGATCGAGGAAACCATGCAGTACCCCGGTCAGATCCAGGTGACCGTCATCCGTGAAACCCGCTCGGTCAGTTACGCGAAGTAAACCAACAAATTAGTAAATGAAGAGAAGCTGCCAGGTTTGGCAGCTTCTTTGTTATGGTGAAAATGCACCTTGTAGGGTTGATGCCTGCGTCAACCTAAGAAACCTCCTTGTAGGGTCGATGCCTGCGTCGACCGGATAGACCTCCGTGTAGGGTTGATGGCTGCATCAACCTCCGGGATCTCCATGTTCGTTCGATTCTAAAGTTGACCAGATCCGAGTTTCTCTTCTTAGTGTGCGGACGAGACCTCATTGCAATTTTTTCCTGTCATTGCGAGGAACGAAGCAATCTAAACTCTCAACCTCAAGGACCGTTAGCGGTTCTCAACAATACCTAAACAACATTCACTTCGTGAATGATGGCAGAATCTTGTTACCCCTTTATTCTATGTCTACCTAAAGGATAGATTGCGTACAAAATCGTACACTTCGTGTCACAAAAGAGGTTTGCAATAACACATTAAAGATGAATCTTTGTTGTGGCAACAATTCTTTAACTTCGCGAAAGCCAAAATTGTTCTTAACATCCTACGGGCGGCTTTTTTCTCGTTGAAATCACGCTCTTTCGTCAAAATAAGAAACTCTGTTGGTGAATGAAGTTCTTTTTTTTACCCGGAACCCTATGTAGGGTTGATGCCTGCATCGACCATAGAGTCCTGCTTGTGGATTCGATGCCCGGTTGGCCTCGTCGCTCAAACAACATTCATTAAAAGGTAGATCGCCAACCGTCACTTGCGTTGGCAACACCCGCTCCACCTACCCCCTCACAAAAGGATTGTTCGCTTTCTCAAACCCCACCGTCGTGGCCGGGCCATGACCCGGCAAAAGTGTGGTCTCATCCGGCAGGGTGTAGATCTGCTCGCGGATGTTTTTGAGCAGCAAAGTGTGATCGGAACCTTCAAAATCGGTTCTGCCAATGCTGCCTCTGAAAATTGCATCCCCCACGACCGCCATCTCCAGCTCAGGGATGTAGAAAAGCACCGAACCGGGGTGATGCCCCGAAACGTCCCGTACTTCCACAAGCTTGCGGCTACCCCCAGGCAGCACGTCCAGCCACATTCCATGGGTAAGCGGAGTGTCCAGCCTCGGCACAGGGTCAACCTTCATGGCCATTTCCATGCCTTCTGGATGCGTTTCCGCCCACACAAAGCCATCTGGATGCATGGCGATCGATAGCGGCGGTAAAAATGCTTCACTCACTGTTTTTGCCCCTGCTGTGTGGTCGTAATGCCCGTGCGTGAGCCAGATTTGCCTGAGCTGCCAGCCCTGTTCGCTTGCCAAACGCAATTGGGTCTGCGGCTCAAAGCTTGGGTCAATCAGCACGCAATCGCCGCTGTCGTCATCCACCAGGAAGTATACGTTGTTTCCGAGTGGTCCCAGGATGGCCAGGTGAATTGAAAGGGTCATCTTTTTCCTTCCTACCCCTGCCTTGCCTCAGCCAGAAATTCCTCCAGGCGCATTACCTTGCGGGGCAGATCGGTCAGACTGCGCAAGCCATCTTCTTCCACCACGACGTCGTCTTCAATTCGCACGCCATACTTCCCAGGCAGGTAGATGCCTGGTTCGATGGTGAAAACCATGCCCGGCTCAAGGATCAAAGGATTGCCATGAAAAACATACGGCGATTCGTGCGCCTCCATCCCCAGCCCATGCCCCGTGCGGTGGGTGAAGTATTCGCCATATCCACCTTGTGTGATGACATCCCTTGCCATCCGGTCCACCTCCCCCGCCGGCATACCGGCTCTCCCGACCAGGCGGGCTGCCGCATTTGCCTTTTCCACCAGGTCGGCGATTCGTCTCATTTCATCATTCGGTTTGCCGCAGAAAAAGCTGCGGGTGATGTCCGAGAAGTAGCCGCCAAAGCTTGCGCCCCAGTCGATCAGCAGCATCTCGCCTTCCCCCAAAACACGATCCGTGGGGCTGGCGTGGGGATTGGCAGAGTTGGGACCAGTTGAGACGATCGGCGAAAAGGGCAGCTCCGACTTCGAGCCCGCGCGGAAAAGCTGCACCATTAATTCTGCTGAAATCTGGAGTTCGCTCTGCCCGGGTTTTACTGTTTCGAGGGTGTATAGCAAGGCATTCTGGGCGATGATGGCTGCCTGGCGCATGGCTTTCAGCTCTTCGCTGCCCTTGCGCATGCGCAGCTCAGCCAGGGCGGCGCTTCCATCCACAAACTCAGCTTTTGGCAACGCCTTGCGCAGCAAATCCAGCTCCAGAAAGCGCAGTCCGGTCGGCTCAACGCCTACGCGCAGTGCTTTACCCGAAATATCAGCTAAAGCATGCTCATAGACCCCCTGCCAGCTTGCCGGGTCGTCGCCAAAGGGAATGATTTCCGCTTCAAAGGGCAGATCGGCGACTTTTGCGCGCTCAAGCTCAGGCAGGATCACTTTCACCTCACCACCACTGCCAACCAGAACGACTACCGGGCGCTCCATCAGGTGGAAGTTCAGCCCGGTCAGATACCTCAGGCTCGGACCAGGGTTTAGCGCCACCGCATCTAGGTGATTGGCGTCAATCAGGTCAAGCAATCGGGAGAGACTTGGGGTCATAACAGCCTCGCTTTCGTGGATGGAATTATATATCGAATGCCTATCGTAGGTTGGGTGGAGCGACACAGGAGCGTAACCCAACAATAACACCCCAACGATTGCCCATTGTAGGTTGGGTGCAGCTATGTACCAAACGGTATAGCAAAACGATAAAAAATTTTACGAAAATATCCCATACATAAACTGTTGGCGAGCCTGGTAAGCCAGCTCCTCGTTCAGCGCGATGTCTTCCTCGACAGCCTGCTGGATGTAGGCGTTTGCCATGCCAAGCAAGGTGATGGTGTACGCCTGGGCGCGACCGCGCATGTTGCCGTTGTCTTTCTCAGCAGCTGAAAACAGGGTAAGAACGGGCTCATGCTGGGCCTTGATCCAGGGCTTGATGATGTCATAGGCTTCCCCGCGGGCTGGGGCGTTGCGCATGGAGAATTGAAGTTTGTAAAAGAGCAGGTTGCTTTCGGCGAAATGGAAGGTGCTGCGCAGCACCTCCGCAATGTTTTGCGGCAGGTCGCGCCGGTACTCGCAGGCATCCTTCAGGCGTTTAATGTAGGGGGTGTAGTTTTCCTTCAGCAGGTCTTCCATGAGACCGCGCTTGCTGCGAAAGTAATGGTAGAGGGTCGGCTTGGTGATGCCCGACTGGTCGCAGATCTCCTGCACGCCGGTGGCATCGTAGCCAAAGGAGGCAAACAGGATCAAGGCGTTCTCGAGGATGGTCTCACGGTTATTCATAGCCCTACTATACCGTACGGTATAGTGATTTGTCAAGCCCTAATGTCCATACAGCCAAAACTGGCGGGGGTTTTATTATGGATTCGACTAAGGTTTCTTGTGTTGAAGAGCCTTTGTCGTCTCGATGAAATCCTTGACGGATGTTTTTGCGATCAGGCGCGATATTGTCTCAAGGGGTAACTGATCCAGTTTCTTGAAGCGGATACAGGATTTGCCCATGTTGGGTTTGACGCCCATGGCGTCGAAAGCGTCCATCAATTCCTGGTAATCTGCCGGGTTTTGGTAGACAGACATGAGGTAGAGCGAGTTGTAATTCTTTTGCGCTGCCAGACCGATATAGTTGAGCGGCTTTTGATTGTAGGTGTCAGGGTACGTCTCGAGGGGCACTTCATAGCTGAGCATGCCCCAGTTGATCGTCTCCTGGTACCCTTGGGGTAAATTCTCCAAAATCAGGTCGCGAATGGTAGAAATGACCTCACGCCGATCCTGCGGCAAACTGGCGAGGTAGTCAGTGGGGATGGTTGTTTTGCTTGAAACCATGAGCATCCTTTATCGATTAGTGAGTCAATTCTATCTCTGAGACTCCAAAAGACAAGGAATAGTAGAGGGAATCGTGAGGGAGGGCAATTTGATCTGTAAATGTGTTATTTGTGCTCCGGAGGGATTGCTTCAGTATAATAATGATACATGTCACCAATGGACGAAGAAGACAGCTTAAAAATGCGTGCCGCGATGACCAAACGGGTGGAGGTGCTGCCCTATGACCCAGCCTGGCCGCTTCGCTTTGAGGAAGTGCGCGAGCATCTGCTGAGCATCCTCTCCGGACAGGACGTGCGCGTTGAGCATGTTGGCAGCACATCGGTGCCTGATCTGGCAGCAAAACCGATCCTTGATATTGACATTGTCCTTCTTGATAGAGCGGACTTTGCGGAAGTAAAGGCCTTACTGGAGGCAAATGGATATTTGCACCTGGGCGACCTTGGCATCATTGGGCGGGAAGCCTTCAGGTACCAGGGCGAACCCCAACTCATGCGCCACAACCTCTACGTTCTCGCAGCAGATGCGGATGAACTCAAACGGCACCTCACCTTTCGCGACTGGCTACGCGGCCATCCGCAGGATCGCGATGCGTACGCTCAGGCCAAAATGGCTGCAGCCCTGCAATTCCCGCATGATATCAGTGCTTACATCGACGCCAAAAGCGATGTCATTTTGGACATTTACAAACGCTGCGGCTTATATCGTCCGCAGGACCTGACGGAGTTGGCGCGTTCTGTGCTGATCAATCGCTATGATCTGCGTGTTGATGAAGTCGACTGCAATTCCTTGCAGCCAGGGGTCAGCCTTTGCCGCGCGGCAACAATGCAGGGGGTGTTTTATCTGCTGGCATGGGAACAAGCCGGCTCTGCCAGCGGCGAGACCTCACTTGGTCAGGACGCTGCTGAGAGCGCGATCACGCTCCCACTACCCACAGCATCCGGACAGCAATTATGTAGAGCGCCTTTTGCAATGTTCGCCCTGTTTGGAACTGAGCAGGATGCCCTGGTTTTTTTCAGCAGTGATCTTTGGAAGAATGCAGCCTGACCTTGAGGAGAAAAATTGGATAATACCAAAAAATTCAGCGGAAAAGCCGATGTCTACCAACAAGCCCGCCCCAATTACGCCCAGGCATTGTTGGATTTTATTGCCCAAACTTGGGGGGTTGGCGAAGGCTCATTGGTGGCAGATGTTGGCTCGGGCACGGGCATCTTCACCCGCCAATTACTCGGGCTGGGCGCAAAGGTTTTTGCAGTGGAACCCAACGCGGATATGCGCGCCAAAGCTGAAGAACTGCTTGGCGAGAATCCGAATTTCGTCTCAGTTGTTGGCACTGCCGAGCAGACAACTCTAACTGACCACAGTTTTCACCTGGTCACCGCGGCAGCGGCATTCCACTGGTTTGACCCTGAGCTTTTCAGGCTGGAATGCGAGCGCATCCTGCTGCCCGGGGCGCCTGTCGTGTTGGCGTGGAACGAAGCAGGGCTCTCAGCAGAGATCAACTTCGGTCGTGAGCGCATCTTCAAGAAGTACTGCCCCAATTTCAAAGGCTTCAGCGGAGGGAAAGACGCCAGGAATCGCGCCAAACGCGCTTTTTTTGGTGAGGAGATTCAAGAGCGGCGCTTCTGGAACCCTCTTATCTATGACCGTCAGACCTTCGTCAATCGCGCCTTATCAGCCTCATATTCTTTGATTGAGACAGACCCGCAATTTAACTCTTACCTGGCAGAACTCGGAGAACTTTTTGATCAGCACGCAACGGATGGAAAGATTGTGCTTCCACAAGATAGCGTGGCATATTTCAAGGGCTAAACACAGTCAGCAAACCTCAAAACCCAAACGAGACTCCGGGGATTTCGGATAGGATGTGGACGAGGAAGTCCTAAGATTTCTTTGAAGCTTTGAGAATTTCTTTTTCAGCGATGGCAATTTCGTCGATCACTGCACGGGCGTCCGCTTTTACCTCATCAGGCGTGGAGGGGGAGTGGTTGATGAGTTTCACGAGCTCAAAAGCCTGCTTGAGGGTATCTTTTACCTGGGCTGTGTAGCTGAAGTACTCCCAACCAACAGAATTTGGCACGGGGATCTCACGCGCTTTTTTGATTAACTCACGTGCTTTGCTGACACGCTTTTCAGGGGGCATTGGCCTGGCCATGTCACTCCTCTCACCAATTACCTGCATTTTAACATGCAATGGCTCTTTGTGTATGGATTTTTACCTGGCTCGCATCCTCCCTTCGGCACAGTACTTGCAATAAGAATGTTGAGAAAAGCTCTGTTTCTCAAGTTGTTGGCTGTTCGCCTAAAGAGGTTGGTATGGAAAAAAATAAAAAGAGGAAGCAAAACGCGCTGATTTTGCTGGCACTGCTGGCGCTTTTAATTGGCTTATTAATCCCATTTACCTGGCGGTCCTTCAATGCCGTAAAAGCTTCCCTCCTGCAAGAAAGCACTGTGTCTACAACAAATTCAGATAGCATCTCTGGTATTTTGATGCATGGTGGTTGGGTCCCCAGCAGCACGCCCACGAATCGCCCGACTGCCACCTTCACAGCTACTGTTCCCCCTTCTGCCACTTCAACCGTGACTAAAACACCACCCATCCTGCTCAATCTAACTTCGACTGTTATTAACACAGCCACGATCCCTCTAACTTCAACTCTGACCAAAACGGCAACTTATCCACCCAAGCTTACTGAAACGACCAACCCTACACAAACTGCAACTTCACGCACTATCGTGCTGTTTGGGGAAACAGGAACACCTGAGTCTACCGAAGCCAGCACGCCAACTGCCACCGAAATTCCTCCTACTACTACCCCCTATTTCCCACCGACTGTGGGTCCTGGAGGAAACCCGGGTAGTTACTCCACGTTGGGTTTTGTCTTTGGCTTAATCGCTGTGGCTGCCTTCTTCCTGTATTTTTCCGGGCTGATTATCAGCAAACGCGACTCTGAATAAGGTTTTGTCTGCTCTTATGAAAAGACGAGCCAAACCATTCTTTTTAGTCATCGGGATCATTTTCTCGCTTATGTCTGTTTTCATCCTGGTAAAAATGCTTCGATTCAAACAGCCTGACCAGAATGTAAGCTCGGTTTCCATTAAGCAGCCAGCTTCTGTCATAGACGAGGTCGATACTCCAGCCATATTGCCAGCCAGTCAGTTGGCAGAAGATGTGCCCAAACCAGACGGGGAAGATGAAGATGATCTGTGGATGACTTTTGGCGGGTTGGATTTGTTGGATCAGCAGGTTGGTTTTACTTTTTCCATGCGCTGTCCGGATGGTGAACAGGTAGAGATCCTGCCGATCGATATCCTGCCATGGTATCCGGGCGTTTTTGAGGATGGTAAATTTGGCGTGGGGAAGGATCTCGCCGTGGCTTGGGAACACCTGGGTTATGAAGGTTTGTGGATTCACTCAGGCTGGGATTTCTGGCTGGAAAGCTCTCCTGCCACCGACTTGCAGTACTTCCTGGAGACCAACGCGCTCAATGAAGTGCAGCCGCTCGAGAGTATGGAATCAAGGCTGAATGAGTGCCTTTTGGGCAGTGAGGTGGAGGTATATAGCCAGGCACTTTCACAGCAGGGGAAGGTGACAGCGGCTGTGAGGGTCCCTTCCGGGCAGGTGGAAGAACTCTCGCGCCATACTATGGATTTGGCGCCGTTTCTTGCCAGCACCTACCCAGAGAGTGGATTTGCGGAATTAGACCCAGACGCGCTGCTGATTTACTTCTGCGGCAGAGCGGCTTTGGATGAAATTACGGATCCCGATGCCGATTACTGGACCCAGACACGCTACATTATCGCGATCTCGCCGGTAGAATAAGCACGGCAATTCATCAAGAAATTATTTGGTTCTGGCTTCAGTTTTTTGTTGTTGACCTTTTAACTGCACCAGGATTACGGCAGCTAACATCACCGCAGATCCAAACCACTCCCTGCCGCTTAAGCTCTCCCCTAAAATGATCATCCCTCCCAACAGGGCGAAAACTGCCTCGAGGCTCATGATCAGGGAAGCCAGGGCTGATTCAACCCTGCTTTGTCCAAAGACTTGCAAGGTGAAGCCGATCCCGACTGCTACAACCCCGGAATACAGAAGTGGTCCCCAGGCAGACGGATCAAATCCAAACAACCCGCTTTCTGTTGTCAAGTTCACTGCTAATCCAAGCAGTGCGGCAGTCAGAAATTGACCAAAAGCCAGCTCCAGAGCGTCCAGTTTCGGGGTGAAATGGTCCAGCGCCAGTATTTGCAGAGCCCAAAACAATGCCCCGATAAGCACCAAGATATCGCCTTTTTGAATGCTCATCTCCAGGTTTACCGATAAAAACCAGACCCCTACCAAAGCCAAAGC
>DDWY01000089.1:30909-32907 GCA_002347705.1 Anaerolineaceae bacterium UBA2274
GCCTTGGACGCGCTTGTGGTCAGTATCCCAAGCTGCTGCATACTTGTGCCGGCAAATAAAAACAGGCCTGGTAACACGCTGGGTAAAACCAAATTTCGCCAAAACCCCTTCCAATTGAAAGCGTTGGGTTTCTTCTTGCCGACCTTCTTCAGAATCAATGCCGGCAGCAAAACCAAACAACCCAGGAAAAAACGCAGGGCAATGAAGGCGAAAGGCGGCATGCCTTCCATCGCTTGGCGCTGCGCCACAAACCCTGTGCCCCAGACGATTGCTGCCAATAACAACAATGCTTCTCCGGGGAGCTTGCTGTTCCTTTTATGTGCGATGTTCATCCGCAGGATTATATTACAGGAGAGTGCTTTCGATTAATCGATTCTTGATTGTGCAATGCCAGGTTTATTGCTTAGAGAGATTGGTCAGCCGGACCACGCCCTCTGTATGTATGCCTTTAATTAAGCGAAACATATTCTTATCTATTTCTAACAAAGAAGATGCTACAGGAGGTCGAATATCTTTTGGCTTTTTGTTACACTAAGGCTATCAAAAACAATGAAATGAAAAGGAATTTAAAGACAATGAGTAAAAAATTAGATATCTACCTGGCAAATCTGGCGGTTAATTACATCAAATTGCATAACCTCCATTGGAATGTCGTTGGGAAATCATTCAAGCAAGCCCATGAATACCTTGAGGAAATCTATGACGCAACTACTGAGAGCCTCGACGCTGTTGCTGAATATCAGAAAATGACTGGCGATTTCCCGAAAGCATCACTCAAGAATTACCTCGAACTTGCCACAATCAAAGAATTGGAAAGCAAAGAATATAAAATTGACGAGGCCTTGAATACTGTCCTTGAGGATCAAAAACTTCTGCGGGATCTTGCCACAAAAATCCGCAACGAAGCTGACGAAAAGAACGATTTTGGTCTGGTTGCCTTGATGGAAGATGAAGTAGCTGCTCAAACCAAGCGCATCTGGTTCATCGAATCGATGCTCAAGTAACTTCTTGTTTTTTAGGAAGCATATAGGAGTACAAACAACGGACATAACCGGTCCGTTGTTTGTTATTTATCTCATAGACAATCCATTTCAAGGTCAGTCTAATTGGATACGTTTTTCAGAGCGAGACCTGGGGCGTGACGAAGTGCCCGTAGGTCATTGAAAAAAGCGGGCGGGTAGAGATATTGTCGTTTTGTGTGCTTTCAACCCTCCATGTGAAGCCAAGCCGAAGCAATGGCTCGTCAGAGTGACGGGTTGGATAAATCTCGGATAGGCGTAGGGGCGAAGCGTCCAAAAGTCAACGGCATACCTCACAGGATGCTCATGTGCAGGAAGCTTCGCCCTAATTTGGAAAATGAAATCGCATGGAGAATTGAGGACGGGATGACTGATCCGCATGCCAGTTTAATACGTCGTCAACCACGTTTATGGGCTTACCTTCCAGATATTTACCCAAGCATTCAGATGTGCCTTATCCAGCTAACAACTGAAATTGGATGAAAATCGCGTGGTTGCCACTTGACCCCAAATGAATTCTGCCTATAATTGCACCTAATCGATCAATGAAATACTTTGACGAGGACTAGTAGCCGCAAAGACGGTGGCACAGAGAGCAGGAGCCGCTGAAAACCTGCCCACACGATTGCGTCGAATGGACCTCTGAGTTGCAGGGAGAACGCCCCAAGGCAAGTACCTCATGCCGGAGATGCCACCGTTATCAGGGTAAAGGGTATCGCGACTTCGTCGCCGTACTCAAAAAGAGTGAAGCTGGCTTATTCCCTGTGTGCATCACCAGGGATTTTTTGATTAATAGGCTGGTTTAACCGGGGTGGCACCGCGGATTGCTGACACATTCGTCCCCAGTGGATGGATGTGTTTGATTTAAAACCAACAACCGAGGAGAATTGCCATGAAGAACCAAAAACAAACCCGTTACCACTTGAGCGAAAGCGATATTCCGCGCTTTTGGTACAACATGAACGCCGATAGCCCCGTA
>DDWY01000056.1:0-37849 GCA_002347705.1 Anaerolineaceae bacterium UBA2274
GGAAGTAACTGCGCCGCTGAACCGCGAAGGTCCTTTCAGATTCCTGCGCGAAGTCGAGCGAACAATCGTCTTTCAGACACCAGAGCTGCACTTCATCTCCATTCAGATGGAGCAGCATTGAGCCGCCTGTGAGCCTGGCGATGGCATTCTGGTGGTTGGGGAGTGTGATTTGAGCAATTTCAGACCTCGACTCGAGTTTCAGGAACACCGTTCCCTGGTGCAGTTCCATCTCGAGGATGTCGGTGTAGGTTATTTTTACCTTGGAGTTGTCGTAGATGTAGACACTGCTGTTCACCTGACCCCTGGCTCCCAAGGAGAGCATGACACCTACATCACCGAAAGTTTGGATATCGATTGCTTCGGCAAAATTATCACTGGTTGCCGTTCCGAGGGCGATCTCTTCACCTGCAGAGATAGGATTCCATGCTTCTAACCCTGAAACAGTCCATTTCGGGTTGCCGGGACCGCCCTCAGGAGAAGTTTGGTACACACCACTGACCACCGACCCCATCGAGGCAAACTTGAGGGTGCCCTGCGGAACGGAAATCATCGGGGTATAGGTGGGTGTCGCACCCGAGGTAGGGCTGGGGAGGTTTGTCAGAGTGAGAACAGTGTTACTGGTGGCAATGTTATTCTTAATCCAGAACGATCCAACAATGATAGCTGCCACTGCCACCAAAGCGATGGCAACGAGAGGAAAGAGCAGCTTGCGACTTCCCTTCTGTTCTTCCCCAGCCTGGTTTTGGATTGGCTTATTAAACCAACTTGCCAAATTTTTCAGAAATGGCGCTTTTTCCCGGGGGGATTTCCTCTCGCTTTCCCGGTTAGGTTCTGATCGTCCTTTTTGCTGGTTTGCATACTTGTTGGGGTTAGAGCCACTAACTCTGTGCTGTCCGCTCAGCGGAACCGAGCCAACCATTGGCTGCCCATTGGACGCATGTGGTTCCAGTCGGCTTTGGTTTCCTGTTTTGATTTGCGGAGCAGGTAAACTGCTTTCCTGCGCAGTTGTGGTGCCAACCTTGCCTGCTGTTTTTTGTGAGCGGCGAACGATTTGGGTGAAAGAAAGATCCTCAGAGATTGGCTTTTCTACGGTTTTCGGTTTTTCTCCAGGGAGAATGGTTGCCGCTTCCGTTTGGCGGCCAGTTTTGGCTGATCCCACGAAGCTTTGCCTTACAGCCGACAAGAACTGACTTATGGTCTGAAAACGGTCTTCAGGTTTCTTTGCCAGCGCGACCGAGAGCAGGTCCACTAATTGGCGGGGCAGTTTATCGCTGAAAACCGGTGCCTCCAGCATATGTCTGGAGAGGACGTGCACAAAAGTGTCACCAGAAAACAGTACTTCTCCGGTAATCATCTCGTAGAAGACGCATGCCAGGCTGTAGATATCCGCAGCGGGCGTTGGGAGGTCTTTGCCCTGCCAGAGTTCAGGTGGGACGTAAAAAGGTGTGCCGGAAAACTGGTTGAAGGTGTGACCGCCAGTCTGGTCCGTACTGAGCACCGCTTTTGAGATGCCAAAGTCCCCGATTGCCGCCTCTCCGGCAGCATTAAACAATACGTTGGAAGGTTTGATGTCGCGGTGGATCAGCCCGATCTTGTGCCCCGCATCCAGTCCATGTGCAACCTGGTATAAGGTCCGAATGGCATCTTGCAAGCGCATAGGACCACTATTGTTGATCTTCTGCTCAAGGCTGCCGCCTGCGCAGTGCTGCATCGCGATGAAGATTTGATTGTCGACCTCCCCAACCTCGTGGATCTGGATGACATTGGGATGTGAAATTTTTGCCATGTGGCGGGCTTCGCGTTTAAAAGCCTCCACCAGGTCCGTATTATCAAGGTGTTCGGGAAGTAAAACTTTGAGGGCAACGATACGATCAAGGGTTACATCTTTGGCTTTATACACGATGCCAAAGCCACCGCGTCCGATCTCTTCGAGAATTTCAAATTTTCCCAATTTCATATTTCTGTTTTGGCTGCTTTTGGCAGACTTCCCCTTCCAAATGACATCGATGTTAAATAATTATAACCGGATAAAATTTCAACAACCGCCGAAAAGTAGCAAAAATCGTTTAGGGTGCAGGTACTACACAACGAAAGCCGATACCGGGATTCAGGGAGCTTGGCTTTACGCCATCCTTGCGAAAAGCCGCGCGCAAGTATTCCATTTTGCTGCCCCACCTTCCAATGCGCAACACTTTGTTATCTCCACTGGTTGGGCCAGGAGGATTGCTAACCGGGGAATTGCTGTAATAGTCCTCCTGAAACCAATCCGCAACCCATTCCCACACGTTGCCTGCCATGTCCAGCGCACCATAAGGGCTTGCGCCTTCCGGGTAACTGCCCACCGGCGCTGTGTCGGCATAGCCATCGTTTATAGATATGTCTTTATGCTCAAGCTCGCAGTTGTTGTCGCAAAAGTTAGCTTTGCTTCCGTCAATCTCATCTCCCCAGGGATACGTTCTGCCATCTGTTCCCCTTGCAGCTTTCTCCCACTCAGCTTCTGTAGGCAAGCGTCCACCTACCCAATCACAATAATTTTTTGCTTCGAACCAATTAACATTGATTACCGGATAGTCGGCATAACCGGGTTTGCTGTAGTAAACGTCACGCGTGCTAGATGAAATATCGATTGGAGCGTTACAAATACCAGATTTTACGCATATTGAGTATTGCGCGTTGCTAACCTCGTATTTATCGATAAAAAAGGCATCTAGAAAAACATTATGAACAGGTTTTTCATCGTCATATCCTGCCGAACTGCCCATTTCAAAACTGCCCTCAGGAACGTAGACCATCTCCATTCCATCCTGCTCTCTTGCGTATGTAGAGCCAATACCTAACGATGACGTTGGTTCAGGAGGAGGAGCGAAGTTGCCTTGGTAAACCTTGCTCTTACTCAATTCTGAGGTTTCAGGTGGCAGGATGCAGCGAAAGCCGATGTCGTAGCCTGAGAGTTCGGGTTCGCCGTAGAAGCGGTAGGCTGAACGAATATCGGATGGCAGGTCAAAATAATTACCGCCACGGATTACGCGGTAAGGAGAAGTGTAAAGGACAATCGGATTATAGACATTATAAGTTCCATAGGGCTCGAACCCATCCCTAACCCATTCCCAAACATTGCCGGCCATATCCATGGCGCCATAAGGGCTGGCACCCAAGGGATAGGAGCCAACTGCGGTCGTGTCGCCCATGCTCAGGTCATAATTGGCCAGGCTGTAGTCGGGGATCTCATTGCCCCAGGGATACTCTCTGTTATCCGAGTCGCGGGCGGCTTTTTCCCACTGGGCTTCAGTCGGAAGATATCCTCCCACCCAACGACAATAATCCTGTGCCTGGTACCAGGTCACATAAACCACTGGGTAATTCGCGTAGGAGGCGTTTCCAAAATAATTCCCTCTTGTGTAGGAACTTGTTTTGCTTGGTGCATCACAAGCTCCCTCAGACACACACTGCGCGTATTGCACATTAGTCACTTCGTATTTGTCGATCCAGTATGTGTCCAAATAAATTAGCCGAACGGGTTTTTCATCTTCATCCCCGGTTATGCTGCCCATTTCAAAACTGCCCTCAGGCACGTAGACCATCTCCATACCATCCTGTTTTCTGAAGCTCGGCGCAACTGGCGCAGCGGTTGGTGTTTGGGGTTGCGCAGATGGAGTTTCTGATCCTGGATTGGTTTGAGGGGGAAAGATTTCTTGTCGGAAGATCAGAAAAACTGTCAGAAGTGATACCAATCCCAAGCCTATCAAGAGTGGGAGGACGAATTTATTCTTTTTTCGCGTTTCACCACCAGAAGGCTGGTTGGTAATAGCGGGCATTTGATCCGCAGCCTGGAGGTTGGTTGGTGGCACATCCTTAATTTTGGACCTGGTACCAGGTGAAGCTGGTGGGATAGCCGCAGTCTCTGCCTTGGAAGGCCGGTCAACCAACGGCTTGAAACTATCCTTGGCGGACTTTACATCAGATTTTTGTGTTTGAGTTTTAGGTCTGGAAGGGTTTTTGGGAGGTTTTTGAAGCTCCGTGACCGCTGGAGCAGTCTCTTTTGCAGGTTGGGTTGGTTTAATGTCTTCTTGCGTCACCTCAGGCGCCAGCCGATTTGACTGAATCAATGGCTTTGCTGGAGGTGTCGGTGGAGCCGGCTCGGCTGCCTCGTTTTGCGGAGCGGTATGACGCTGCGCTTGCCTGACTAATTGTTCAAAGGTGATTTCACCGGGGGCAAGAGGCTTTGGTAGTTCACTGACAATATCGGTTTGGGTGGATGATCCTGTTTTGTCTGCTTTTATCTTTTTGCTCTCGAGTGCTGCCCTGGTGGCCATCAGGAAATCGTTCATGGTCTGATAACGGTCACTGGGGTTCTTCGCTAGGGCGACGCTGAGAAGGTCCACCAGGCTCTCAGGCAGGGATTTGCTGAAAACCGGCGCTTCAAGCATGTGGCGGGTCAGGACGTGTTCGTACGTATTACCCTCAAACAGGATTTCGCCGGTCAGGGCTTCATAAAACACACAAGCAAGGCTGTAGATATCGGCGGCAGGGGAGAGGTTCCCGGTGGATTGCCAGAGCTCTGGCGGGATGTAGTAGGGCGAGCCGGAAAATTGATTAAAGGAGTTAGTGGTATCCGGAGAGCCCTGCTGGATAGATTTCACCACGCCAAAATCACTGATGGCGATATAGCCGTTCTGGCTGTAAAGAATGTTGGCTGGCTTTACATCGCGGTGAATCAAACCTATTTTATGACCGGCTTCCAATCCTCGGGCAACCTGGTTGATCATGCGGATGGCGTCTTTGAGGGGCAATGGTCCACCAGCCTGGATTTTTTGTTCAAGACTGCCATCGTCAAAATACTGCATGGCGATGAAAATCTGACCATCCAGATCCCCGACCTCAAAGAGCTGCACCACGTTCGGATGCGAGACTTTAGCCATTGATCTGGCTTCTCGTTTGAATGATTCGATGAACTTATGGTCAGACTTGTATTGTTCGTGGAGGACTTTTAGAGCTACAATGCGGTCGAGGGACGTATCATTGGCACGGTAAACGGTTCCAAAACCGCCGTGTCCAACTTCTTCGAGGATGTCAAATTTCCCCAAACGCATACCAGTTCCTTTGGTTTTCCAGTGGGATTTTGCTCTCACTAAGTTTTATTGTGCAATTATACCTTTATGCGTCCTCAAAAAGCCTAAAAAACTTTAATCTGGCGGGTGGAAAAGCAGCAAGGTATTGCTGGTGGAATCGGAAACCCAGACCTTGCCATCAGCAGTCGTGGCGATGCCGCTGATGACACCCATCAGGTAGCTGTTGTCAAACCCGCCCCACAAAACTTTAAAGTTTCCTTCCCCATCAAACCCAATCACGCGCCCGCGGTCGGGGTCGGTGATGTACACGTTGCCGTCTTTATCCAGTGCCAGGAAGGGTTTGTTGTCCAGCGAGTCCGAAGTCCAGGCGTCCACCTCCCACAGCCTGGCTGAGCGGAACTGCAGCCCGGTTGGGTCAGGCTCAAAGACCTGCACGCGGTAGTTCCAGGTGTCGGCGATGAAAATCTTGCCATCCGGAGCGATCTCGATTCCGACTGGTTCGTCCAGGTTGCCAGCTTCGAGCCCCAGGCTGCCAAATTGGGTCAGGTAGGTGCCGTTCGCATCAAAGACAACTACGCGCTGCTTGCCGGTGTCGGTCACGAAGACGCGCCCGCTTGCGTCAAGGGCAATTCCGCGCGGACCCCAGAAGCCATCCGGCAGACCGTTGATTTCGAAGACGCTCCACATCCGCAGGAACTGCCCGTCAGGTGTGAAGACCTGGATGCGGTGGTTCCAGGTGTCGGCAACGTACACATTCCCGTCAGGACCAACCGCGACGCCCCAGGGTTCGTTCATGAGCCCTCCCGGGATCTGGCCATCCATCACGTTGCCGTAGCCGCCAAAGGCATTCAGGAACAAGCCCTGCGAGTCTAGGTGCACAATTCTATGATTGCGCGAGTCCGCCACAAACAGGCTGCCGTCAGCGGCCGTGGCGATATCGCGGGGGGCATTGAAGATGCTCTCGCCGGCATAATTGATCACGCTCAAGGGCTCAAGGCTGATGGTATTGCCGGCGTATGGGTCCACCCGCGGCTCTTCTGGTTCCGGGCTGACGCCGTACTCCCAGATCATGGCGGCGACATCTTTTTTGATGTACATGCGCGCGGTGTCGCTGGGGGACCAGGTGGCAAGGGTCAGCGAGGGGTTATTGAAGGCGATGGCGTACTGCGTGTAGTCGCGGTTGAACCAGAGCTGCCAGATGGCGGAGCGTTTGGCGGGGTCTTTCCAATCGCGCAAAACACTGGCGAGTGACCAATCACGATAAAGTGATTCGTTTGGCCACCACATGCGCTTGTAGTCATAGCGGTAGTAGCCATCGCGTACCACCGGTTCGATTTTCGAGAAATTCGATGAGCCGACCACGATGATAGGGGAGTCCTGCAAGGATTTTGAGACGTTGGTGTCAAAATCGACCTTGTTGGGATAGTCGCGCATGTACCACCAATAGGGGTAGCGCACATCGTTGTCGTAGGCGACCTTGATGGTTTTGTCGCCGTAGAGCCGTTTCGAGATGTTTTCTATCTGCTCGACGGTGTCTTTCATATCCCGTGTGGCATGCGCGTAGACCAGGAGCTCCATGGCGTTGTCATAATTAATGTAGGCGGCGCGGTAGGCCGTTCGGGCTGTCTGCAGGCTGAGCAAACCGAAGAATGCCAGCAGGGCGGCTTTCCAGAAGTTTGCGCCACCCCAGTTTTTTAGCAGGGCGAATAAGCCGGTGCCAGAGCCTAGAGTGCCCACCAGGGCAAGCAGGAAATCGCTGGTTGCCTGGAGCTGGAGCAAGTCTTTCCCCTGGAAGGGCGGCTCAGTGCCCAGCAGGCTGCCGAGCAAACTGCCAAAGGCAATGAAGAAAACGCCGCTCAACAGCAAAACCAACCAGCCGTGTTTTTCGCGAAGTTCCTGCCAGTTGATTTTCTCGATCAAATAACCCAAAGCCCAGCCAGTGGTCAGGATCATAGGCATGGTGATGTGCGTGGTAAGCCAGGGCATGCGTTCGCCGGCAAAAGAAAAAGCCAGCAAGCTCATCACCGACCAGAATAGCAGCAGGGCGAGAGTGGGTAATTCTTTGGCACGGCTTGTATCCAGCGGCGGCTCGGTGAAGAATCGCCCCAGCCCAGAAGGGCGGACTGGTTCTTCCAGTTCCCCTTCTTCGGCGGGTAGTTCATCCTCTGGTTGCAATTTCTCTGAGGCGATTTCTGTTTGCGATGACAGGGCGAATCCAGTATCCGCGTCCAAAACAGGTTCAATCTCAGTCTCAAGATCAACAACCAATGCCTCTTCGGACTCGATTGGAGTGGATTCCATGTGGCTGAAAGGTTCATCCACCTTGGCGAGGAAAAGCCTGCGGAAAATGCCAATAACGAGGGCAAGGATCGTTCCCAATGCAGGCAAATACTCATATACAGGGATCTGAACCAGGGCGTAATAGTAGAGCGGCTGGGTGCCCCGCTCAACCGCTTGCTGCTGCATCCAGTAGCCGAGCGCGCCAACGATGCCCTTGAAAAAGCCTTCTCCGTGGCTGAAAAACGTGGTGTAAAAGACGATGAAAATTCCCCAGAAAATGGCCGCACTGCGCAGAAATTTTTTTCGGTTCCAGAGCATGCCTAACACAAGCGATGCCAAACCCAGCAGAGAAAACGCGATACCGGAACGAATGATGCCGTTCTGGCTGTAATCCGTGGCATCGAAACCGAGAATCGACAACGGCAAGGCAATTAACAGCGGAAGAATCAGGATCAGGGGCAAAACAATCAGGTCGAAAGTGCGCGAAGAACGGATTTGTTCCCAACCCAGACCCTGAACCAGGAAAACGATCGCGGCAATGGCCGAGATCGCCGTCACGCCTGCGGACGCAATCAAAGGCAGTTTCGAGTTGATCAGGTGATTCGCTTCACCCGTCTGCATCGGTGCGGGGGTCCTGCCGAGCACGTACACACCGACCGTCACAAGAATCAGAGCCAGGGTGACCACCACCGCGATCTGGAACCGGTTTTTGGAATTCTCAGACTTCCAACTGCGGCGCAGAGCTTCGATAATGAACAATAATGCCAGGAAAATTGAAGCCTCGGCAGTGAAGATATAAGATGTGGCTTTGTCGGCATAATGCATGGCCGTGATAAAAACTAACCAGTAAAGCCATTTTGATTGACCGTCTTCCATGTAGCGCAGGAAGAGCCACAGCATTACAAGCCCCCAGAAAACGATAAAGATCTCGTTGCGGGTATAGCGGCTGTAGAAGAGGATGTAAGGCGAGATCATGAAAATGACAGCAGCGCAGAGCGAGCCAACCCGACCCAGGTAGCGCCGCCAGGCAAAGATTGTGAAGATCACCACCCCGATGCCGAACAGAGCGGCGGGTATGCGGGCGGAAAAATCCGAGTCGCCAAAGAGGAAGTATGAAAGCGCCAGGGCATGGAACTGAAAGGGTCCGTGTGTGACAGGATCGTAAACGTAATTCTCGATGGTGTAGGATGGAACGACGTGGTTAATCTCATCATGCGCCATGGTGCGCGCGCCAAGGTCGTAGAAGCGCGTGATAAGCGTAAGGAGGATGATGAGCGCGATCAGCAGTTGTTCGACAGTGAAGTTTGGCCACCAGGGAAATACGGCTTTATCGAGCCAGCGGTCGTTGCGGGTTTTGAGGGGGGATGCCAGGCTTTCAACGGACATAAATTTGTCTCCGGTATTGTTTCTCAGATGATTGTAAACTATACCTTGCCCTCTCGAAATCGGCAAGTTAGGCAGGGAGAACAAGTAGGTCGGAATGAGGGCGCATTTCCCTCACTCCGACACGCTCCATTCTATCTCGGCGCCTAAGCCCGCGAATGAGGGTGTTAGATCAGCCGGTGAGTCTGCAAACCGGGGCAGGTCATGTTAGGTCGACCATGGATATGAGATTGCCGCGTCGCTTCGCTCCTCGCAATGACAAATGCAAGGAGGCTGGACATCGTGTCCTTTGGGTATTATCCCTTTCCATCTGGCTTGATTCATTAGTTGAGATGTTCTCGGAGGGAGTGAACCCCCTCCGTACAAAGGATTGCACTACTGAATTCGGCAATGTATTGGGATTGAGAAAAGCCGGATTCAACAGCGGAATCCGGCCTACGAAAAGAAGGCTCATTGGCATCCTGCTGGCCTGTGGAAAGATATTCGCGGAGGGAGTGAACCCCCTCCGTACGAGCCAGCCCTCTCATCTTTTGCTTTGCATTACAATTCAGATATGCACCACCGTTTGTTTTTTGTATTGATTTTTTTCCTGGGGATGGTCTCCGCCTGCAAGCCGCAAACGGCGACCCCTACTGAGCTTCCTCCCACGCCCAACCTGGAGCAACTGATGCAGACCTCGGTTTTTGAGGTCACGCAAGCGGCTGTGCTCACCCAGGCTGCCATCCCAAGCGTCACCTTCACTCCGCTGCCAACTTCAACCAACACCCCAATCCCAACGATGATTGCCACCATCGCCCGCACACCCACCGAAGCTGCCACCGCTACCTCGGATGCCGCTTGCAATCGGGCTGGCATGGGGACGCCATTCGACCTCACCATCCCAGACGGAACGCAAATCCCTGCCGGTGAGAAGTTCGTCAAAACCTGGAGGCTGGTCAATTCCGGTTCCTGCAAGTGGACACGGCTTTATAAACTGGTGTTCTACTCTCAAAATCCACTTGGAGCCACTTACGAACATTTTCTGCCCGGAGAGGTACTGCCGGGGCAGGCCATTGACCTGAGCGTCGATTTTACGGCTCCACTTCAGCTGGGTATCTACCGCAGCAACTGGATGCTGCAGACTCCGGAAGGATCGCTGTTTGGGCTGGGGATGAACGCGGACACGCCCTTTTACGTCTCAATCGTGGTGGTGGAGCAGCCCACTACCACTCCCACGCTCAGTCCTACACCCTGATTTAAGAGCAAAAACAAAGCCAGATACTGCTTTTTAAGATAAGATTAGGCATCAAACTAACCGGAGTGAGTGATGCCAGAAACAAATCCATATGATCCACAAGATATGAATGCTGCCATTGAAGCGCTTGGAGCCAACCTGAAATCAGGCTGGCAACTTGGATTGCAGTCGGCAATTCCTGAAGTCGGCTCCCTGCGGCAGATAGTGATCTGCGGCATGGGCGGGTCGGCAATCGGGGGGGATTTCACCACAGCCTACCTGGCAAAGCAGCTGCCTGTCCCGGTTGTGGCGCACCGCAATTACGGTTTGCCTGGCTGGGCACGCGGACCTGAAACCCTGGTTATCTGCTCATCCCATTCTGGCAATACTGAAGAGACCTTGAGTTCCTTCAATGAAGCTCTGCAGCGCGGATGCAGCCTGATGAGCATCTGCACTGGCGGCAAGCTGGCTGAGCTATCCAAAGAAAATGGGAAAACCTGCTGGATTTTTGACCACGTTGGGCAGCCCCGTACAGCCATCGGCTGGACAGTTGGACTGCTTTTGGCGCTCTTTTTCCGCTTGGGGCTGATCGAAGATCAAACCGCGGCGGTGGAGGAAGCGGCGGCAGTGCTTGCGGATGGCATTACAAAACTCGGGAAGGAAAGCCCCGTTTCCCATAATCCTGCCAAACGGCTGGCAGGGCAACTGCTGGAGCGCAACATAGTCATTTATGGGGCGGGTGAGATGGAAGTGATTGCAAGGCGCTGGAAGTCAGAAATAAACGAACTTGCCAAAGCATGGGCAGCCTTTGAGGGCATTCCGGAGATGAATCACAACGCCCTGGCAGGCTTGCGCCATCCTGAAAGCCTCTACGAGTACAGTTTGGCAATCTTTTTGCGCTCGGATTTTGATCATGAACGTAATCGCAAACGCATCGAGTACAGTCAGGGCTTCTTCCTGGAGGCAGGCGTGGGGGTGGACAGCGTGCGGGCGTGCGGTGAGGGCAAGCTGGCGCAGATGTTCAGCCTGCTCCAGTTTGGCGATTATGTTTCCTATTATCTTGCTCTGGCGTATGGTGAGGACCCCACACCGATTGAAATTCTCAACGAGCTGAAGAGACTTTTGGCGGATTAGTTACCTGGAAGTCCTTAAGTTTGACCCATACTGGTGAAATCCATGGGGATGTTGGGCAAGAGCTTATTAAACAAAAAAGCAGTTGCAAAAAGCAACTGCTTTTTTTGAACAGTGATTTTACTCGTCTTTCGGAGGTTGCCACTCCATCCAAACTTTACCAGCCAACGCGGGTGAAGGTTTCAGGGTCTTGCCGCCCTCAGTCCAACCTGATGGCATCACTTCCCCTGTTCTCTGATGGTGCTGATAGGCTAGGATTTGACGATGAAGTTCGGCTGGGTTGCGTCCAACTGGCGGACTCAACACTTCCGCGGCCTGAATGATACCTTCGGGGTCGATCAGGAATCGACCTCGGACGTTCACACCGCCTTCTTCGTCGTAGACTTCGTAGAGCGTGCCAATTTTCCCGCCCTGGTCAGAGACCATCGGGAATGGCACGTCATGCCCCACCATCTTGCTTAATTCAGTTTCGTTCCAAATTTTATGTGAATGCACACTATCGGTGCTTACAGAAAGTACTTCAACTCCCAAAGCTTGAAGTTTTTCATAGCCAACGGCTATGTGGGAAATTTCAGTCGGTCAGACAAAGGTGAAATCTCCCGGATAAAAACACAATACTACCCATTTACCGCGGTAATCGCTCAGCTTAACTTTCTGATAGGTTCCTTGGTAAAAGGCTGTTGCCGTGAAATCCGGCGCTTGCTTGGTTACTAACATATGCAATCCTCCTTTCAAAGATACTGGTTAGTTTGGTTAAGAGTATTATACTAAAGAAAATGTAAAAAACAATTAACGGGCAAATTTTTTTGAATTTACCGGTTTAAGTCAATAATCTGAAAGCTCTGCTATGAGATACTTACCTGTCACTAATCACAATCGTCAACAGATAAATGCCTTCATAAGCCAACGATGGTTCTCGACACAAATGATCATTCGTGGTGAGAGCGTCGAAATGACCGCGGTCGAGGGCATTGCGGCGATGGATGGCGATGAGATTGCCGGACTGCTCACCTACCGGATCAGCGATGGCATCTGCGAGATCACGTCTCTCGACAGTCTGCGTGAAGGTCTGGGAATTGGCACAACTTTAGTGGAGCAAGTGATCGCCATTGCGAGGGCAGAGAACTGCGAGAAAGTCAGCGTTACCACCACGAATGACAACATCCATGCTATCGGGTTCTATCAAAAACGCGGGTTTGATTTGGTGAAATTGCACCACGATTCAATCAACCATGCCCGATTGTTAAAGCCCGAAATCCCCCTGATTGGGCAAAATGGAATCCCAATTAAGCACGAACTGGAGTTCGAGCTGCTGCTGTCAGATCAATAAGCTGTTTAAGTCAGTGAGGCTATACAAAGGCTATACAAAATGGGCTGTTTTGTTCCTCAATCTGCTAGAATTATAAAGTTGTACATAGCGAATAGAAGGAATTAAACCAGGAGAAATATGAAGAAGTTGAATTTAATCAGCATTTTTGTTCTCATTACATACCTTGCCATGATTATCGTCAACGGTCTCGCCAACGGGCTGCCGATCAACGGCATGATCACCGGCGATATCTCGGATTCTTATCCCAATCTTTTCGCCCCAACCGGCATTACCTTCATCATCTGGGGCGTGATCTACCTGCTTTTGGCAGCCCATACCGCCTATCAGCTCGGTCTCTTCCGCAAAAAAGGGGAAGAGGTCAAGACCGCCCTGTTAAAAGAAGTTGGCATTTTGTTTTCCATTTCTTCGCTGGCTAACGTTGCCTGGATCTTCGCATGGCATTACAAGAACATCCTGTTGTCCTTGTTGTTCATGCTGATCATCCTGGTTTGCCTGATGCTTATTTACGTTCGCATCAACAAAGAGACGCTGACCGCTAACGAAAAGGTCTTCATTCGGCTTCCCTTCAGCGTTTACTTCGGCTGGATTACGGTAGCAACCATCGCCAACGCCACAACCCTGTTAGTCGACAAGCTCGGCTCACCCGTCAATTTATTGGGTATTTCAGAAGTTGTTTGGACTGTGGTCATTCTTTTGATCGGTTTGGCAATCGGCGCTTTCACCACCTTGAAAAATCGGGACATCCCCTACGGACTGGTGATTGTTTGGGCTTACATGGGCATTCTGATCAAGCACCTGCTTGCTCAGCCGGATGGATTCAATTCCCAATATCCTGCAGTGATTGTCACCGTGATCATCAGCTTGGTGGTGCTTGTGGCAACCCTCGTTTACACTCAGTTGAAAGCAAAAAAGTAAGTAACAGGTGAATCACAAACGGGAGACGTCAAATCTCCCGTTTTTTGTTTTCGTTCTTCCTGGTCTAATCAAGAAATGGTGTTGCCGATATATTGGCGGGAACGCCTCCGCTCCAATAATCTTAGAATTCGGGGGCGGTTGTAGCGTTGAGCAATGATGCAGGGCAGGTTTGCAACAAGCGCGTAGATCAGCATCGCCCAAGTGGAGGATGCTGGCAGAAAAAGCCCAAAAATCCAAAACGACAGGATCGACAGCCAGTGGGTCATCTCACCACGGCAGGCTTCAATCAGAAATCGTTCCAGGTTTTCCTCTGAAAAATCCTGGAGGTGCCTTTTTTTGTAGCCGCGTTTTTTCCACAGCCCTCCGCCATCCGGCAAGAGCTGCTTCCAGCTTTTTACTCTGAAAATGTCTTCATAGATTTGACCGTCTTTTTCAAACGGGTGGGATCGATAGAAAAATGAGCGCGGATTGAATACTTTGTCGGGCAGGTAGAGGCAAACATAGGCTGCGGAGAAGTTGATAACAATCCAGAGCACAAAACACAGGACAATGGTCCACCCAGTGGGCAGAAAAAAGATTCTCACAATTGATTCTCCCCGGTGACAATCCGACCTTTCCACTTGACTGGCAGTCCCAGGATATTAGACACAAGGGAGAGAAAAAAGATTATCATGAAGCCTATGCTCAGGACCGGGAAGAAAATGATGGGAAGTTGCTGGAAACTACCGATCTTCCTCGCTAAAACGCTGAGTACAATTACCCAAAGCAGGTAAAGCAGCCCATAAGCGATGATCATTGGCTGATTGTCACTCACTGCAGCGTGTATGAGATGAAAAGGCACATTTGCCATCGATCCTAACCAAAAGAAAGCCATAATGAAGGCAGCGACTGGGGTTTTGGCGGCACCGACGGCAAAATTCTTTATCCAGCCTTCAAGCAGGTTACGCAGCCCTCCTGAGTACATTCTGTAGGAAACATCCTCATCTCCCATAAAAAGCTGAAACGGAAGCTGCCTTTCCCGCAACTTTTGTCCAAAAGCCATATCCTCAACGACAAACCGGCGCACGCTTTCATGACCACCGATTTTATCGTAATCCGCTTTGGAGATGAGCAGCACCGGACCGTGCACGCCGATAGTGGTCTTCCAGGGGAGGGTGGTGCCATTTGCAGCAATCTGGACCAGGTTAAAAACCAGCGAGAGCTGTTCATACAGTCTGTTAGTTTTATGGAAGGGCTGAACGGAAATGGTGCATTGGCAGTTTTGATAAGCCCGCATCAGCCGGGAGAGCCCAGCCTGACGGAGTCTGACATCTGCATCGAGGAAGAGCAGGAGCGATCCGGTAGCCAGATCTGCGCCATTCTGGCACGCCCAGGTCTTCCCGGTCCAGCCTGCGGGTTTATTGGGTAAGTTTATCAGGGTTACGCCGAAGGATTGCGCGACTTTGGCGGTCCCATCCGACGAGTCATCGTTTGCACAGATGATCTCGAGAGGTCTGAGCGATTGTGTTTGCAGGTCCTTCAGCAGCAGTTTCAGGTTCTCTTCTTCATCCCGGGCTGGAATAATGATTGAAACAGCTGGAGAGTCACTCTCGTCATCGGGTAAGGGCAACTTCGGGAATCGATAAAACATGAGCACGGAGAAGGCAAGCCCCGTGCACATAATAATGAGATTGACTGTTTCAAAGGTCATGACTATTAACGCTTAAGCGCTTTGATCACCGCGTCGGATGCCATTTTTCCGGTCATGACTGAGATCGGAACTCCAGATGGGCTGAAGGTCCACTGCCCGCACTGCAGCACGTCCTGGATGGGCGTTGTGATGGACTTGGACATGGTCTTAAAACGGTTTTCCGACGGCATTTTTGGGTTGGTGAAAGCCCAGCCGACGATCGCACCTTGTTTGCTGCCGGTACGGTGTTCAATCGTCAGAGGAGTCGACGAGAAGCTGAAAAGGGTTTTTTTGTTCAGATCAGGCAAGAGATGTTTTTCCAGGACTTCAATGATCTTTTGATTGCAGAACTGTTTAAATGCATCATACTGACCCGCATCTGAGAAGCGGCGCACCAGGCTGTAATCCATCAATGAGCTGATAACCATGCCCGTTTTTCCTTGCGGGGCGAGGGAGGGATCGCGCAGGGAGGGGCAGGAGATCTCATAGGTGGTCTTTTCGAGGTAAGCCCCCAACCATTCAAGCAGACTGTCATTTCCGTGCTCAGCTGCAGTCTCCCAACTGCCGAGCATATGCATCCCCTGGGTGTCGGGGGTGTAGAAGGCGTGGGTGCCGATGCGCTCCTTCATGTAATCTTTTTCCAGGTTGGTGCCCAAGAAAAGTGTGTAAATGGATTCAGAGCCTTTGCCGGCTTCGGTAAGCGCGCGCTGCTGCTCGACCTTAGGATCACTTGTCCCCGAAACGATCTTATAGAGCGAACTCTGGTCGGCTGCCCAAACAAGCTTCTTGTAGCCTGCTTTTTGATCATTCGAGAGCACAACTTCATGCGCTTGTGAATCGACGCTGATGACGGAGGTGTTGGTCAAAATCTCGCCACCAGCTTCGACAACTTTTTTGGCAAGCTCCTCCACAAGCCTCCCGGTTCCACCCAGGGGGTAGAAGTAATCAAGATAAAGCCCGAAATAGCTCAAGGCAAAAAATGTAGGGGTGTCTTCAAAGAAATGCTGAGCGATCATGCCAATCAGCGCGTCGTTATTGGTAAATCGCCTTAAATAGCTGTTGACTGGCTCGTTGAGCTTTGCGATTTTGCGCATATTCTTTTGATACTTAATGAACCAGGGCAGAAGCGTCTTTGTCAGGTATTCCTTGTCGCGCATGTCTTCAGTAAACAGGGGATTGTCGATACCGTAGAGCACGTCCAGGTAGACAATGATCTTATTGATTTCTTCAATAATGCGGTCAACATCAGCAGCGTTTTCAGGGAAGATCTCTTTGAGCAGGTTGGCATAATCCTGCAGGCTCTCACGGGAATGTATCTTGACCCAGCGGTCAACAATTCCAATGGTGATCGGATTGTCGGTAACCTCCATTTTTATTCCCAGGCTTCTCATCATCGGATGAAGAATTCCGGAATTCACGAAGGCGCGTGCTCCGGCATCGAAAGCAAAACCCTCGTGCCAGAATGTGCTCACCAAGCCGCCTAATTTTTCCTGTTTTTCAACCAGAAGGGTGCTTTTCCCAGCGCGGGAAATGTAAGCGGCGCTTATCAGCCCGGCGATTCCGCCGCCAACCACAATCACGTCGTATGTTTCTTTCATGCCAAAACCTCAATAAAATATGTAATAATTTCCTGGTTGCCAACCGGCTCCTCGCCGTCGAGATTCTAGGTGCAACACCTTTCACATTGCGCGTGAATTTTCTGGTGAGCCGAAGCCTTCAACCAACACTTTCACGCCCAGAGAATTTTCCCAACTCCCATGCGCCTCACGACGTTTTGCGGGTCAGTTGACTGATCCCTGACGCAGCTATCATATCGTAATTTGAATTATTTTACTATGATTAAGCAAAGGTTTTAGATGTTTGGGGTAATTGATGGAGGTGGTGGTGTGCATAATGATTTTTCAAAGAAACTCTCAAACTATGTACATACCATTGTGCAAAAGCCCTCAAATGGTAAACTTTCGTCAGTGAACATTATTCAACTAATAAAAAAATAAAAAAAAGAAAAAAGAGGATCATATGGAAAAAAAATATCAAGGCTTACGTCGCTTTAATCTGTTCATGGGGTTCCTGCATCTTGTCCAGGGCGTACTCATGATTGTGCTCAGCAATGACACAACTTATCCGATCTTTACGAATTTTCTGACATTCAATATTGAAACTCGAAAGCTGGTCCCTAACCCCACGCTTTTTTGGGACGTCCCCTTTGGCATTGCGGTGGCAATTTTCCTGCTCATTTCCGCCATGGCGCACTTCTACATCTCGACGATCGGCTACAAACGTTACACGGGCTACCTCGACCGCAAGATGAATCCTATTCGCTTCTACGAGTATGCCCTGAGCTCGTCGCTGATGATCGTCCTGATAGGGCAACTGGTTGGAATCTGGGATCTGGGAAGCATTATTCTGATTTTCTTCCTGAATGCGACCATGAACCTGTTTGGCATTATGATGGAATATCATAACCAATACACTGAAAAAACCAACTGGCTGTCTTTTGTTTACGGCAGCGTGGCGGGGATCATTCCCTGGGTTGTGATCATGATCTACTTCCTCAGCGCACTCAACTCCGCAGGCGCCAAACCGCCGGCCTTTGTTTACGCGATTATTCCAACCATTTTTGTCTTCTTCAATTCCTTCGCGATCAACATGATCTTGCAGTACAAAAAGGTTGGCGCATGGAAGGACTACCTCGTGGGTGAGAGAGCCTACATCATCCTCAGCCTGGCTGCCAAAACAGCCCTTGCATGGATGATCTTCGCGGGCACGCTCGCACCAATATAGACCTCAATACCTTTACCAAGCCAGGCTCATCCCGAGCCTGGCTTTTTTTGTTTTTCCTCAAATGTGTGGCAAAGGTGTGAAACCTAAAAGGTAGAATACTTTGATTTGTGAGCCGATTTTTTTAATGGCACCAAGTTTGCGTAGAGCGATCAGAGCGATCAAAATGAATGAATGGAGCTGGTCTTTTCAACCAGCTCCATTTTCTTGTTTATGACAAGCTACTTGGTAAAGAGCTTAATTATGCATCTTCAAAGATATCTCTGGGTTTGCCGATGTTCAGCAAAGCATTCAGCAAGATACCAAAGATAGCGGCAGTTGCCAGGGCGGGCAGTTGCATTCCGAAGAATGGGATCATGCCGCCGAAGTGATACTGACCACCAATTGCGATGACAGAGATTGTGGCGATGACAGCGATATTTTTGGCGCTGAACATGTCAACCTGTTTGTCAATCATGATGGCGATACCCTGGGCAGCGATAGCGCCAAAGAGGTAGATCTCCAAGCCGCCGATAACGCTCAAGGGAATGGAATAGATGGCTTTCACCAGGGGGGTGAAGCAGGCGATGATCATGGCGATGCTCGCGGCTGTGATCAACACAGGCACGGAGAACACGCGCGTGATTGCCATGGCGCTGATGTTTTCACCATAGTTGGTTCCAGCAGGACCGCCCATGAAACCGGCTACCATGTCGCCAATACCATCACCGATCAAGTTGTCGCCAAGACGATCTGCAAGATCATATTTCTTCTTGCTGCCGAGTTTCCTTGCCAGATCATTCACGTAGACATCCAACTGATAGATGTGCGCAGTGGATTCTGGAATGGTGGCAAGGGCAACAGGCATGATAGCGAGGGCGGCTGGCCAGTAGACCGTCGGAACGGTAAAGTGCGGCAGGGCAAAGATACCCTGGCTGGCGACAGTCTCAGGAAGCTGTCGGAAAAGATCACTACCAGTTGCGACAGTCAGGATGCCAGCGACAATTACGCCAACGATCATACCAAGGAAGAGCGGCAGTTGTGAGAGGAAGCCCTTGAGGTAAACCGAGAAAATGATGGTTGAAATCAAGGTGACCAGTGACACGATCCAGGGCAGATTGTTGACAAAACCAGGACCAGCAACTGCAGGGGCTGCGTCAGCCATGGCGTTCCCTGCCAAGGTCAGACCAATGACCATGGCAATGGGACCGGTAATTGAGGCGGGGAGCACTTTGTCAATCACATCCTTGCCAAGTTTCTTGACGAGGAAACCAGCAGCGATTGAAATCAGACCGGACATAACAATACCGAAGGTCACGATGGCGATCGTCTCATCCGGGAGGATTGCTACACTCCCCAGGTAATCGGCACCGACCAAACCAACGATAGCTCCGATGTATGAGAAACTGGAGCCATAATAGAGAGGGATTTTGCCCTTGGTCACCAGGATGAAACAGAGTGTGGCAAAACCGCTGGCAAAGATGGTAGTTGAAATATGGAATTTGGTGATGAGGGCTACGGTAATCGTAGCAGGGAACATGACAATGACCTGCTGGATTGCGTAGAGTAACAATTTCCAGAATGGAGGGGTCTCATCTGGAAGGTAACCTACAGTACTATCTGATTTAGTGAACCAACCCATTATCTTTCTCCTTATATTTAGTAATAAAGTTTTATGATACTGTCAGTCGATTGCTAAAATATTATTTTTCTATAGATTTGCTCCTTTCCTCCCATCGCCATGCACCTTTTTGGGTGCATGGCTTTGATGGGGGATGTCTGGTATGGTTGATTATTCAATCCTTATGTCCTAATAACAGCCAGGCAGGCAGTTGACATCAGTACAAAGGATGGATTCCTTGCCGCTTAGAATGCCCAAAACGATAGCTTCCGGAGAAAGCGGCAACACATGAAAGTTTATGCCCAGGGCGTCATAAACTGCATTACCGACTGCAGACGGAACCGAAATCATGGGGTGTTCTGCCACACCACGCGCGCCATAAGGGCCGTTTTTCTGTGGGTTTTCGATATAGATCGGAACCACTTCAATTGGCATGTCTTTCATAGTTGGGATTTTATTGTCGGTAAATGAAGGATTCAAAAGGCGGTTATCCGGACTAAATTTGTAGCCTTCCAGTATTGCAGAGCCCAGACCTTGTAAAACACCTCCGCAGATCTGCCCATAGATCAATTTTTCATTAATAACCTGCCCAATATCAAAGGCTGAAGCCACTTTGAGGATTGTTATACTGCCTGTTTCCACATCAACTTCCAAGTCTACTGCGTGGGCACCAAAGGTCCAAACAAGAGCTGGTTTTCCCTGACCAGTTTCATGGTCGAGGTTTGTCAGCCCATCTGCCATATAGACACCGTGTGAAATCAATGGTCCACCAATACCACTCCCGTCTGGATATTGATAGCCAAGAGCTAATTGTTCATAAGCAATGCGACGTTCAGGGTTGTGAATATGATAGATATAGCCACCACCGTGTGCCAGATGGTCGGCAGTAGAGTGAAGCACCTGAGCGGCAATGTCTTTCATTTGGCGTAACATGTCGCGACTGGCACGGATTACAGCATTACCGCCCATGAAAGTGTATTTGGAAGCGACTGTATTCCAGTCATAAGGATTGGTCTGGGTGCTTAAGTTTTCAACCACCTCGACCCTATCGATCGGGAGATCCAATTCCTGAGCGGCGATTTGAGCCATGGTAGTGTTTGCGCCCTGACCGTAATCAATTGCGCCAATCATCATCTTGACCCGGCCATCACCCGTCATCTGCATAATAACAGAAGTCGAGGTGTTGGCTGGCATGGCAGGGGCTTTCTGAAGCACCGCGAAACCTTTCCCGCGCACCTTACCAGTTGCCCACTCTTTTCTCCGTTCCTCCTCGGTTTTGCGGCCAGTCCATCCAATTTCCTTGACGACTGCTGCAAGGCAATCTTTAACACTACCACTGCTCTCGCTAATCAACTCACCACTTATGGTTCGTGATCCAGGTTCCAGCAAGTTTTTCATGCGCAGGTCAAGTGGGTCTATTCCTAATCTTTGAGAAATGATGTCCATCTGGCGTTCGATCGTCCAGTGGGTTTCAAGATGCCCAAAACCACGGTAAGCTGTGCTGAAGACTTTATTGGTGTAGATGGTTTTGGATACTACAGCAGCATTTTCAATATCATAGGGCCCAATGCCTGAGTAAACCGCAGTTTTACCGACATTGACGCCGTAATCTGCATAAGCGCCGCTATCCCAATCGTAAACGACTTTGACAGCAGTGATCTTGCCATCTTTTTTTGCGCCAGTTATGATGTGACCGCGCATGCCAGCTCTTGTAGGAAGTTGGTTGAATTCTTCTTCACGCGTTGGGATCAACTTAACGGGAGCTCCGTTGGCTGCTTTTGAAAGCAAAGTAGCAAGTGGTTCGAGATGAATACCGGCCTTTCCGCCGAAGGCTCCACCAACAAAGGGGATATTAACTTCAATATCTGACTCGGAGATTTTGAAACTATGCGCCAGCATTTGCCGCAGAGCAAAGGGGGATTGCGCTGATGACCAGACAACAATCCTGTTGGAATATGGATCTGCCTGCACAATGGTCACATGAGTTTCCATGGGAGCGTGCGCTACAGCTGGCAGTGAGAATTCACTTTCAACTACAATATCTGCTTCTTGCAGAGCCTTGTCAACATCGCCTCGATTGGCTTTGTTCAAGCTGGCAATATTGGAGTCTTTTTGAGGGAAGAAAACACCCTCAACATGTTTCAGCTCGTTGATATCCTCGTGAACAAGAATGTCACCGTCCAAGGCTTCATCAACATCGAGTACCGGCTTAAGAGGTTCGTAATCCACTTTGATAAGGGAGATAGCCTTCTCGGCGGTTTGTAAATCAACCGCAGCTACAGCGGCAACAACTTCTCCCTGATAACGCGTTTCTCCCTTGGCCATCGCCAATTTATCCTGCATGTAGAGACCGACCAGGATGTCAGTTTCCTCACCGGTAATTACAGCCTTCACGCCTGGCAGTGCTTTGGCGGCACTGGTGTCTATTGAAAGAATTTTTGCCCGGGCATGTGGAGAGAGCAGCCATTTACCGTATAACATCCCCGGTAATTCCAGGTCAAAAGCGTACTGTGCCTGACCGGTTACCTTTTTTTGAGCATCTTTGCGAGAATAAGGCTGACCAACGTGTTTGTAATCCGATTGGTAATTTGAGTGATCCATTATTTCTTCAACTCCTTTCGTTCACGCTCAGCCGCTTGTTTTACTGCCTTCAAGATGGGCAAGTATCCGGTGCAGCGGCATAAGTTGCCTGCCAAAGCCTCCTTGATTTCTTCTTCCGATGGATCAGGATTACGGTCGAGAAGAGCCCGGGTGGACATTAGAAATCCTGGAGTGCAAAACCCGCATTGTAGGGCATCTTCGCTGATAAATTCTTCCTGCAAAATCGAAATTCTGCCGTCTTTTGCCAGACCTTCAACAGTAAGGATCTCAGCTCCATCAGCTTCAATTGCCAGGATAATACAGGACGTCACAGCTTTGCCGTTCATGATGACGGTGCATGCGCCGCATTCCCCTTCACCACAACTCTCTTTGGTGCCAAACAACTTAAGGCGATCACGAAGAAAATGAAGCAAGGTCATGGTGGGGTCAATTGTGTCACAGATCTCGACTCCATTAACTACGCAAGTCAGAGAAACTTTACGCTGGTTCGAAGCGATGTGCTCATCGAGCAAGGAACATTCCTTATGATGAACCATGGTTATCCTCCTTTGTGATCAGGTGCGACAAGCCGCGTTTTAAAAGTACAGACGCCATTTGCATGCGGTATTGTGCTGAGGAGCGCACATCGGTGATTGGACGGATATGTTGTTTTATTTCTTCCGCAGCCCATTCAACCGTTTCTTGATTTAGTTCCCGCTCATTGATTTTTTCTTCAAGCGCGAAAAGTCGAAGAGGGGTCGGAGCAACGGCACAAATACCAATAGCCACCTTACCATCAGGCTTGATCCGGCTGGCCACACCAACTGTTGCGAGATCATGACCGCGGAGCCTTGCCTGGCGTAAGTAAATGCTCTTATCGCCATCTCCTGGATCGGGCAATTGCACCGAAATCACCAATTCGCCGCGCTGCAGCACTGTGCGTTTTACGCCAGTGAAGAACTCGTGTAGTGGAACCTGGCGCATGCCTTGAGTGCCAGCAATGTTGACCACAGCGTCGTATACCAACAAAGCGGGGGGGAGATCTGCGCCTGGGGAAGCATTACAGATATTCCCAACTACTGTGGCCCGGTTGCGCAGTAGGAACGATGCCAGCGATGCTGACGCCTGGTGCAGGGCAGGATATTTTGCCTTGACAACTTCCGAGTCGACCACAGTATTAACCACAACAGAAGCGCCGATTGTTAAACCACCGCCATCAATGAATTCAAATTCAGCCATCTCGGGGAGCCCTTTAATGTCCACTATGTGTTCAGCGTTGATGAGATTTCTGCGCAGCAGAATCATCAAATCGGTGCCGCCTGCCAGGACAAAGGATTTCTCTTCTTTCTCGAGATATTGAACTGCTTCAGTGAGGTTGTGGGGCTTAAGGTATTTAAACCTACTTAACATTAAAAGCCTCCTTTTATACCCATAAACCATGTTCTTCGCTTTTTTTGCGCACTTGTTTATGGTTTTTGTGTGTGAGATATCAATAAATTAATATCTGATATGGTCGTAAGTACATCAATTCTAACATATAGCAATAAGACTCCTGATTGTTAATATTAACAATTATTGAGCCTGATGATTGATAAATTTTAGAAAATATCACAATGAATCACCCACCATTGGTGCTTGCCGTTTTGGATATTGCTGTTCATACTGGCTGGAAATTTCGATCAGACGAACCTCGCTGCCCGGCAGACCAAAGAGCTCAAAACCAACAGGTACGCCGATGGGAGCATGCGGTGTGGGAGCGGAGAAGCCAGCCGGCAGACAGATTGAAGGGAAGCCGGTAATTGCCGCGAGCGCTCCATTGCGCTGCAACTGACTCTCACCTACCCGGCAAACCAGCTGCTGTTGGTGCGGAAAGATTAAGGCATCAAGCTGATGCGTGGCAAAGAGCGACTCGATCTGCTTTTGCAGTAAGGCGCGTTTTTCTAACCTTTCCCTGTACTCGGGCGCGCTTATGTCCAGCTGGTTGGCGTAAACGAGATTGTCCTTGATCCCGGGGTGGTGTAAGCCACTTTGCAAAATGGCATCAATGCTTGGATAAGGTGCATGAACAGATTCCAGGTAATGGTTGAGATGCGCTTTGAGTTCATATAAATGCACACTGATATTGTTGACCAAGTGATTGATCTCAATGCGATCCTCGATGTCGATAACCTCAAAATCCATCTCGCCCAATTCTTCCAACACCTGAGCCATGACATGGTTGACTTCCTCGTTTATCGGTTCGGAACCAAAAAAGGATCTGAGCACGCCGATCCTCGGTCTGCCCGACCCGTGGATTTCCGGCAAATCGCGGACAGCAATTACCTTCAAAACAGCGGCCGCGTCGGCAACATTGCGAGCCATCGGTCCGGCTGTATCCTGGGTGAGGGAGTAGGGCACAATGCCGTCAGCACTCACCAAGCCAACGCTTGGACGGATCCCCACCAGGTTATTCGCGCTGGAGGGGGAGCGTATGGAATTGATCGTATCGGTTCCGATCCCGACCATGCCAAAATTAGCCGCCAGGGCAGCACCCGTGCCGCCGCTGGAGCCTCCTGGGGTACGGGTCAGGTCATAGGGATTGTAAGTCTGACCTTTGATTGAGCTGATCGATTCACCCCAGATGGCAAACTCGTGCAAATTTGTTTTTGCCAGGATGATCGCTCCGGCAGCTTTCAGGCGCTTCACCAGATCCGCATCCTTACCGGTTGAAAAGCCCTGCAGGCTCAAACTCCCGGCAGTAGTTGGCATATCCGAAGTCTCGATATTGTCCTTAAGCAAGACCGGAACGCCGTGCAGGCTCCCACGCAACTTTCCTGTATCACGCAGATAGTCATCGCATTCTCTCGCCAATTTAATCGCGGCTGGATTGACACAAATAATGCTGGATAGAACTTCATCAAATCGTTGGATCCGATCAAGGTAAAAGGCTACCAGATCTTCGGTAGTCATTTGTTTTTCAAGCAAAAACTGGTGGTATGCGGTGATGTTGAGTTCCAACATGCCACTATTGTATCCTGAACTGTTTGATTGATTGCCAGAAATTGCTTCATTTGCCTGTTTAAATGCTCACGTTGTGATAAATTAACAGAGATGAGCCTGAAACGACCTTTCTAATTGTACTGTTTTTACAATGAAACTATCAGGTTTTTTCGGTACAATATTTATCAGGATGAGAAACGAAATATGCTGAAAGCATTTAAGGTGCGTTTACGTGACATCCTCAATGTCGATTTGCTGGCTGGCGCAGAAGTAATAGCTGGTGAAACAGGGATGGACAATGTAATTACCTCAGTCAACGTTATGGAGGTGCCAGATATTGTTGATTGGGTCAGACCGGGGGAACTTTTACTAACAACAGCTTACTCACTTTCCAACAACATTGAAGCCTTCAACACCCTCCTGCCAAAATTTTCGGAGAAGGGTGTGTGCGGTATGGGCATCAAAATGAAACGCTACATCAATGAATTGCCGGATAGTGTGATTGAAACGGCCAACAGACTTGCGTTTCCGATCATCGAGATCCCACCAGATGTGTCTTATGGAGATTTGATGAAGCAGGTCTTCACCTTCATCATCGGTGAGCAGACCCTCTTGCTTGAAAAGATCAACGCATTTAACAACCAGATCAGGGATATCATGCTCCGCCGGGGGGATATGGAGGAATTTGCCAAACTGGTAAGCCAGGTTTTTCATTCCCCTACCCTGATCTCCGACCAGGTGCACAAGAGCTTTGTCTTCCATGCAGAGGATGAGGCTTGGGAAACCAACCTCAAACGGGTGATTCCTGCAGCGTTAAACAACCTGGGCACCCAGGCTGAGCCAGGTTTCCTGGATATTCACACAAATTTCGACCAGATTGATGGCGAAAAGGTCAAACGCTTCAGCATACCGATTTTTTTCGAAGAGAACCTCTACGGACACATCTATCTTTGGGACATAAACAGCCAAATCAATCCGTGCGACCTGTTTGTAATTCAATCTGCCACCTCCCTGATCGCGCTGCACATTGTTACCAAGCTGACTGTCACGCAGCGGGAGAATGTCCACCGGACAATATTTTTTGAGCAACTGCTGAGCAATAAGCCTGAATCGCAAGCCGGAGCAATTCTGGATGCTGATTATTACGGTTTCAATCCGGACGCTCATCACCAATGCCTGATCTTCAGGCTGGATCATCAGGACAACGCACTCTCCGCGTCTTCTCGCAAGCGCAGGATCCAGGAAACGAGCCTGATCCTAACTGGAATTCTCAGTTATATCCAGCAAAAAGCTTCTTCCCGGTTCATATGGGTTACCAAGCCTAATGAGATTTACTTTCTGCTTGAGTTCGATCCAAACCTCAGCTCGGAAACCCGCTCCGCTCAAACCAGGCAATTTGTCTACGTGCTGCTGGAGGCGGCAAGGGATCTGAAAGTTGATGAGCATTGTTTTGTTGGTGTGGGGCGGGCATATCCTGGCTATGAAAGGCTTAGCGACAGCCTGCATGAGGCGCAGCAGGCTGTGCGCATCCTGCAAAACAGCAAGACGGAAAAAAGAGAGCATTACGGCTTCTATGAAGAAATGGGAATCGCGCGCTTATTTGGCGCGCCTGAAATCCGGAAAGATTTGTTGAGTCATGCGGATCAGGTGCTTCAGCCGATCTTGAAATACGATGCGGAACATGATGGGAAATTGCTGGAAACCATCCGGGCTTATTTTGACCATGGCGGCAATCTGCGCAAGATTTCTGAGACGCAATTTACCCACTACAACACGGTTGTTTATCGGATCAATCGGATTCGTGATACCCTAAAGATTGACTTGAAAGATCCGGAGACGGCCTTTTCCATTCAATTTGCGCTTAAGATCCATGATCTAATTGGTTGAAATGTCGAGTAAAGAGATGAACGCGATAACTGCTGCTGATGACCTGGTTAAATTCCTTGAGGATCACCCAAGCTTTGGAGCACGTGTTCACTCCGTCTTTCCCCATGCTGCGAATTTATTGGTCTTGGAGGACGCGTTGATCACGCTCACGAACCAGGATGACATCACGCCGATGGGGCTGAGAGTGGATTGCGGCACAAGCTTTGCGGAATTTCTGCAGGCGGGCGATGAAGTTTTCCTGGACCCGTACCGGATCACAGCGGCAAATGGGCTCTTCACAGTAACAATATGCGATGTGGAAGTTTGGGAAACCCGGTCAATACTGATCCTGGATGCTCTTCCAGCAGAAGCTGTTTCCCAAACCAGATTCAGGTTGATGAGGTGGCTTGAGAAGCAATCCGCTCAGGGACTGCTGCCACTTCTACCGCGTCTGACACGCCAAGCGGTGAGTAGTAAGCCTGCAAACGACAATCTTTATAGCCGATATATTGCTGATGATCTCGAAGCCTTCACGCAAGCCATCAACTCATCCGATTGGAAGCCTGCCTTGCATTTAGCGGATCGCTTAATTGGATTTGGGATGGGATCCACGCCGGCTTGCGATGATTTCCTGGCGGCCTATATGGTTGTTCTTAGAATCGCGAATGAGATAAACCCTGCTCGTTTCCCTTGGATCCGGGAGTTCAATGATATCATCGCCAGCAAGGCAAAAAACCGCACCACTCTGATCAGCGCGAACATGCTCAGGCATGCCTCGGAAGGGAGAGTCAGCCTTAATCAACAACAACTTCTTCAGGCTTGCCTCTTCAAAAGTGATAAAGACCTGATCCTCCTGGCCGAAAAGGTGTTGCGCCATGGAGCAAGCTCAGGTGGAGATTTTTTGCTTGGCTTGGTCTGTGCCTTGGAATGGTATCAAAATGCGATCACTGAAACATTAAAGGAAGGAGAACAAGCACGGGTTGCCAATAAGCGACTGCAACCTGTGCCAACACCATGACCATACAAACAAGTATCAAGAAGAATGCCTATTACGATTCAGTCACGCTGATGCTGCTTTCGCGTCAGTTGCAGGAATTAGCAGGTGTTGAAGATGTGTTGGTGGGGATGGGCACCGACCTCAACCTGGACCTGGCCAAGGACCTTGGCCTGGCGACCGGCGAGTTTGACACATTGACGCCAAATGATCTGTTTATTGCAGCCAAAATCGATGAGGCACAGATTTCGATGAAAGCAGTCGAAGATGCCTTCAATGCGTATCTTAATAAAAACGCGGAGTCTGATAGCGATGAAGACTACCAGCCAACCTCATTAAGCTCCGCTATCCAGGCTTTGCCCGGGGCTAACATGGTGCTGGTGTCGGTTCCGGGTCAATATGCGGCGGCGGAGGTTGAAGACGCGCTGGATGCGGGACTGCACGTCATGCTCTTTTCTGATAATGTGCCGGTTGAGGATGAACTGCGCCTCAAGCAGAAAGCGGTCGAAAAAGGACTGCTCATGATGGGCCCGGACTGCGGCACGGCGATCATCAACGGTATCCCTCTTTGTTTTGCCAATGCTGTCAGGCGAGGGAAGATCGGCGTGGTAGGAGCCTCGGGCACCGGAACGCAGGAAGTCACTGTTCAAATCCACAAGCTTGGTGAAGGACTTTCGCAGGTCATCGGCACCGGTGGGCGCGACCTCAAGGAACAGATCGGTGGGCTGATGATGATCCAGGGGTTTGAGTCCCTGATTGCCGATCCTGAGACAGAATTGATCGTTCTGATCTCCAAACCACCGGACCCATCTGTGGCAGAGAAGATTTACCAGATCGCAAAAAGCAGCCCCAAACCCGTGGTGATCGACTTTATTGGGGGAGATAGAGCAGCTATTGAGGCCGCAGGGGCAATCCCCTGCATCAGCCTCGAGGATGCGGCTCAGAAAGCTGTCAAGGTTCTCCGCGGGCGGGAGTATGAAGACTTTACTGGCTTCTCGCTGCCCGAAGAACAGATCGAACAGGTTGTTGAAAAAGAAGCCGCAAAGTTGAAGAGCGACCAAACAGAATTGCGCGCGCTCTTTACTGGAGGCACGCTGGCAGATGAAGCCATGAAGCTCTTAGGGGATCATTACGAGATTTACTCCAACATCCCCCTCTCACCAGAGATGGCAATCGAGAATCTTCCCGAAGGGCGGGGTCACATTTGCCTGGATCTTGGAGAGGATGAGTTCACCCGCGGCAGACCGCACCCAATGATTGATCCCCAGACCCGGACAGAATTTTTCGAGTCCCACGTGGATGAGAAAACCGCTGTGATTTTGGTGGACGTGGTGCTTGGTTTTGGCTCCTACAAAGACCCGGCAGGGGCGGTGGCTGACTCTGTGCGTGAAATTCGCCAGCGCTTGTCGACCCAGGGCAGGGATGTAGTCGTGATTGCCTCGGTTTGCGGCACCGAGCTGGACAGCCAGGACTTGAACAAATCGATCGCAACCCTTGAAGCCGCAGGTATCATTGTTCTGCCTTCCAACGCACAGGCAGTCCGCCTGACTGATAAAGTAATGCAGCGCATCAAGAAAGGAGCAGGAGATGTCCGTTAACGACCTCTTTAAACAGGAACTAAAAGTTGTCAATCTTGGCTTGAAGTCTTTTTATAGCGACTTGAAAAGCCAGGGAGTCACAACTGTGCAGGTGAATTGGAAACCCAAAGCAGGCGGTAAGAAGAATATGCTCAGCCTGCTGAGTAAGATCAATAAGGTCAAACAATCGTAATTCGAAGGGAGCGAGACATTGATAGATATTATCGAAAAAGCAAATAAGGAAGCCCTGGAGATCATCCAGAATGGACAGCCGACGCTGATCGGCTTAGGTGTGGCGGGAGAAGTTATTCCTGGCATGGCAAAAGACCTGTTTCTGCATGCGGGTCCCCCGATCACATGGGAGAAGATGTCTGGTCCGCTGAAGGGCGGCGTAATGGCTGGACTGATGTATGAGGGTCTGGCGTCCACCCCCGAAGAAGCGGCTGAATACGCAGCCTCAGGAAAACTCAGATTTGAGCCCTGCCACCACCACGACGCGGTAGGTCCGATGGCAGGCATTGTGACCCCAAGGATGCCAGTCTGGATCCTGGAAAACACGGCCTACGGCAACCGGGCGTACTGCACGTTAAATGAAGGTCTTGGCAAGGTTCTGCGCATGGGCGCTTATGGACCGGAAGTGATCAAGCACCTGCAGTGGATGGAGAGTGTGCTCTATCCTGTGCTGAAGGAAACCATTGAAATTCACGGTCCCATTGACCTGAAAACCATGATCGCGCAGGCAGTGCAGATGGGCGACGAGGCTCACAACCGGAACAAGGCAGCAACCTCATTGCTGATCCGGGAGATTGCTCCCAGCATCCTGAAAACCTCATTCAGCAATGAAGATAAAATTTCTGTTTTGGAATTCCTGAACAGCAACGACCACACTTTCTTGAATCTTTCCATGCCGGCTGCCAAAGCCACTTTGGAACCTGTCGGGAAAGTGAAGTACTCAACCATCGTCTACACCATGGCACGCAACGGCACCGAATTCGGAATTCGTGTAGGTGGGCTTGGCAACCGCTGGTTTACTGCTCCAGCCGAGATCATCGATGGCTTATTCTTCCCGGGCTTTACAAAGGAAGATGCCAACCCGGATGTCGGCGATTCGTGCATCACCGAAACACTCGGCATTGGCGGTTTTTCGATGGCAACCGCGCCGGCGATTGTGCAATTTGTTGGCGGTACACCCAAGGATGCAGTACGCTACACTACCAGCATGTATGAGATCACCACTGAAGAAAGCAAGGCTTATAAACTGCCTCCCCTGAACTTCAGAGGCTCGCCAACCGGCATCGACATCCGCAAGGTCATTGAAACTCAGGTGCTGCCTATCATTAACACTGGCATTGCTCATAAAGACCCCGGTGTGGGTCAGGTAGGCGCGGGCATAGTGCGCCCACCGATGGCATGCTTTGAACAGGCTTTGGAAGCGTTTGTAAACCTCCTTGAAGACAAAGGTCTTCTGGAGGACTAATCTATTGGAGGAACAATGATTAAAAATTGGGACAAAATTAAGGTTTACGATTTATCACAGAACACAAGTCACCTCACACCACCCTGGCCGACTTACGAGCCCCTGCAAGTAAAATTCTTCAAACGCCTTAGTCCAAATGGGGCAAATGGCATGCTCATTACCACCTCAAATCATGTGGGTACTCACCTGGATGGTCCACTGCATTTTGACACCTCCGGGCGCGACATTGCCTCGCTCGAGATGGATAAACTGATGGGTCCTGGCGTGGTCGTAGACTTGTCTGATATCGCTGAGGACTGGTCCATCTACACCCCTCAGGACATCATGGACCGTGTTGAGGTGAAAACAGGGGACATTCTGTACATCAACACCGGCTATCACCGCTATGGCTTTGATCAGCCCGAAGCCGACGAACGCCGCTACATGCTGCGCCATCCTGGTCCTTCAATGGACTTCATTGATTGGATCAAGGACATGAAAATCAAGCACATCGCTGTGGACTGCGGCTCTGCTGACCACCCCATGAACACCAAGATCCGTGATTGGGAGCCAAGTGAGGCTCAGGCTTGCGATGCCTACATGAAACAACGCTATGGCAAGGGTTTAAACGAGATTTATCCTTGGCCAGATACTTATCAGGCGATGCACATCAAGGTCTTCCCAAAACCTTGGGAAATTATCCATGTGGAGAACATTGGCGGTGAGATCGACAAGGTGCTGAATAAGCGCCTCATCCTGGGCACTTTGCCCTGGAAGTTCCAATATGGCGAAAGTGCTTTCTGCCGCTGCATCGCCATTGACGAAGTAGAATAGCTTATAAAGATTTGAGTTTCAGAATCCCTTGCTGATAAGGGATTCTGAACACTTGCACGAAGAGAGTTGATTGGAGGAATAGAAATGGGCGCATTATCTGACATTAAAGTGTTGGACCTGACACGTGTTTTAGCGGGACCTTACGCTACCATGGTGCTGGCAGACCTCGGCGCGGAAATCATCAAAGTTGAGCAACCCGGGAAGGGGGATGATTCAAGGGCTTACGGTCCCTATAAGAATGGCGAAAGCGCTTATTTCATGAGTCTGAATCGCAATAAAGAGAGCATCACCCTCAACCTCAAAACCCCCGAAGGAAAAGAGATTTTAAAGGCGTTGGTAAAGAACGTGGACGTCCTGGTTGAAAACTTTCGGCCGGGCACGATGGAGAAGCTGGGACTGGGGTATGACGTTCTGAAGGAGATCAACCCGCGTCTGGTTTATGCCTCGTCCACGGGCTACGGTCAAACCGGACCCTACAGTAAACGACCAGCTTACGACGCCGTGGTGCAGGCTATGGGCGGCATCATGAGCATCACTGGTCAGGCGGATGGCAAGCCAACCCGGGTGGGCACATCCGTTGGCGACATTTTCGCCGGGCTCTTCTGCGCGATTGGAGTTCTGGCCGCCTTACATGAACGTGAAAGCTCTGGCCTGGGGCAAATGGTGGATGTTGCCATGCTCGACTGCCAAGTTGCTATTCTCGAGAATGCCATCTCACGTTATGAATTCACCGGTGAAATACCCCGCCCGATCGGCAATCGTCATCCATCAATCGTTCCTTTTGAATCTTTCGATACCCTGACCAGCCCAATCATGGTGGCGGCGGGTAATGACAGTTTGTGGGTAACTTTATGCGACCTAATGGAACTTGACATATCCAGCGATCCGCGCTTTATCACCAACCCGCTGCGAAATGAAAATTACCTGATCTTGCGTCCGATTTTGGCTGAAAGGTTCATGACCAAAACTGCCGAAGAGTGGCAGCCGATGTTTGACAAAGCTGGCATCCCCAGCGGACCGATCAACACGGTGGACAAGGTGGTGGCCAATGAGCAGGTGTTGGCAAGGGATATGATCCTCGAAGTCGAGCACCCGGTTGCCGGCACCACGCGCATACCCGGCATCCCGATCAAGCTCAGTCGGACACCGGGCGAGATCCGCATGGCGGCCCCAGTGCTGGGCGCAGACACCGAAAAGCTCCTCAGCCAGTATTTGGGGCTAACATCTGACCAGGTGGCTGAATTGCGGGAAAAGCAAGTGATTTAAAATAACACAGGTGAGGAAAAAAGCCAGTCTTTTTCGAAAGCTGTTTAAGAGAGACAATTTACTCGATCAGAATGGCTGAACTTTCGGTTGGCTCCCCCAGCCATACCTCAAACCGGTTCTGTTCATGCAGATTGACGATTGCGATCTTTAGGCTGCACCGTTTGTGATTCAGCGCAAGGTTTGCAAATCTGAGCGCCGGCGAGGAGTCTTGCAGGTTAGCCCTTGGATTCTTCACTTCTTTCAGAGGGACAAGAATAGTTTGTAGGTCGGAATGAGACCGCCAAATGATGTTTGTTTCTTGTAAGCCTGTTGCGGGCTCACTCCGACAAACCGAACACATACCACGCCCGCTGTTGGCGGAGTGCGCAACCCTTGCTGTCTCGCAATTTGGGCAGGAAGAAACGCATTCCGCCCTACAACTAAGAATCTTAATTGTAGCGGTGTAAGATCCTTCGTTCCTCAGGATGACAGCGGTTTATATGCCGACTGCTGGGTAGACAGGAAAAGGAGAGATCGCCACGCAAAAGAGGCTCGCGATGACAGAGAATTGGCGGATTGGAGGCATAGCCATGCCTCTGTTTGCGGTTTGTCATTCTGAGCAGTAGCGAAGAATCTTAATGGTAGAGGGGTAAGATCCTTCGTTTCTCAGGATGACAACGGTTTATATGCCGACTGCTGGGTANNGAAAAGGAGAGATCGCCACGCAAAAAAGGCTCGCGATGACAGAGAATTGGCGGATTGGAGGTATAGCCATGCCTCTGTTTGCGGTTTGTCATTCTGAGCAGTAGCGAAGAATCTTAATGGTAGAGGGGTAAGATTCTTCGTCCCTCAGGATGACAAGAATCGTTTGTCATTCCGAGCGCCAGCGCAGAATCTTGATGGTAGAGGGGTAAGATGCTTCATTTCTCAGCCTGTTTTGTTGTAACCCGAGTTTCCCATTTTGCCAAAGAATCGTGATTTCAATAAGGAAAACGCTGTGCGTCAGGACACTAAAAACAAATTCAAAGCCCTCATGGGTGGGGTTTACAGGTCGCATAGAAAGTAGTTCAGAAAGGACAGGTTTGACTCTGTGGTCAAACAATCGCATTGACAGAAAAGGAAAAACAATTTTTGCAAGGATACTGAACTCTTGCCACAGAGAAGATTGTTGTTTAATCTGTCATTGCTTAGGAAATAGTACACTACCTGTCACAAAATAGGTTCGCAATGACAGAGAATCCAGTTTTGGAATGAGAACCGTTTATATCAAAAGCGATTTATTGCTAAAACCCAAATGGTAATTTTCAATTTGCCAAAAGCTATTGACAAAGCATCTGTCAATATACTATAATGGGTTATGAGAGCGCTCCCAAAGAAAATCATTTGCGAGCTGCCAGATAAACCAAAACATGAATGATCTAAAACTTGAGGACATCGCAAAGCTTGCTGGAGTTTCCAGATCAACCGTTTCACGGGTCGTAAATGCCAGTCCAAATGTGGGGGCGGCAACGCGCAAGCGGGTGGAGAAGATCATTCAAACCACAGGTTATCATCCCAATGCGGCAGCCAGATCCTTGGCATCCCAACGCACCAACATGATCGGGTTGGTGATCCCCAGAACAACCAGCGCCTTTTTCACAGACCCTTACTTCCCGCATCTCACCCAGGGTGTGGCTTTCGCGTGCAACAATCATCATATGACCCTTTCCCTTTTCTTGGTGGGCAACCAGGAGGATGAAAACGAAATCACACCGCGCCTTTTGCGCCGGGGGATGCTGGATGGTATTCTGCTGCAATCCGGCAATTCAGACGACATGCTCTTCAGGCGATTGATCTCCTCGCATGTGCCTTTACTGGTTTTAGGGCGTCCTTTTGAGGAAAAATCCGTAAATTACATCGATGTGGACAACATTTCGGCGGCAAAAAACGCCACTTCCCACCTGATCAGGCTTGGTTATCAACGCATTGGCATGATTACGGGGGCAATTCGCAGCACGACTTCGATCGATCGCCAGGCAGGCTTCAAGCGGGCGATGGCTGAGGCTGGTAAAACGATCGACCCGTCTTTGATCGTGGAAGGCGATTTTTCGGAGAACAGCGGTTATGTTGCCATGAAAAAGTTGCTTCCCTTGCGACCAGACGCGATCTTCGCGCAGTCAGATGTGATGGCAATTGGGGCGATGCGGGCTGTTCAGGAAGTCGGCTTGGATATTCCGAAAGATATTGCTTTTGTTGGGTTTGATGATCTACCGATTGCGTCTACTCTGCCAATCAAGTTGACCACCGTTCACCAACCTATTACTCATTTTGGTATCAAAGCAGTTGATCTGCTGATAGATATGATTGAAAAAGGTACTAAACCTGCAAAACGTATGATCCTTGATGCTGAACTGATCATACGCGATTCATGTGGGGGAAATGCAAATAACAGACCCATAGTTCAGGGGGTAGAATTCGAAGGGAGCGCTCTCAAAGCGCCGGCTTAAACAGGAGGTGCAATTCATCATTAACACGTGTTTTTTGTCATTTGAACCACTAAAAAAACCACAAGGAGAAAAGGAAAGAAAATGAAACGTCTATTTGGATTTTTAGCAGTATTAATGGTCATGAGCCTTGTGCTCGGAGCTTGCGGCACTCCTGCTGCTCCCGCCACCGAAGCACCGGCTGCAGACGTCCCCGCTACCGGGGAAAAGACCGTCTTGAATGTCTGGTCTTTCACCAATGAAATTCTCACCATGGCAGTTGCCTTCGAGAAATCTCACCCGGATGTGGATGTGGTTTACACCATGATCCCCATGACCAACGGTGAGTATCAAACCAAACTGCTCGCCACGCTCGGCACCGCTGGTGTTCCGGATGTGGTTGCGCTTGAGGCTGCATTTGTAAAGAGTTATGTCGAAAGCGATTTCCTCGCCGATATCGGCGATCTGCAGAAGTACGCGGACGAACTTAAGGTGTACCCCTTCGTTTATGAAGTCGGTATGGCTGATGGTGTTCACAAAGCCTATGCTTATCAGGCTACCCCAGGCGCATTGTTCTATCGCCGCAGCCTGGCAAAGGAATACTTTGGCACTGACGATCCTGTAGAGATGCAGGAACTGTTGGGCGATTTCGACAAGTACATCGCTGCTGCAGAAGTTATCAAGGAAAAATCTGGCGGCGATACTTATATGGTATCCTCCAATGGCGATTTTCAGAACCTGTTCTTCGCCAATCGTGAACAACCCTGGGTGGTTGACGGCAAGTTGACCGTTGACCCGATGGTTGACAAAATGGTTGAGACCGTCAAGATTTTCCGCGACAATGGCTACGAAGCCCGCGCAACCCAGTGGCAGGAAGGCTGGTTCGCCGGCATGAATGACACCCTGACGGATGCCGCAGGAAATCCCAAGAAAATCTTCAGCTACTTCCTCCCCACCTGGGGTCTGCCCTATGTCTTGTATCCCAACTCCACCTCTTCAGACGGCGCCAGCACCACCAAGGGCGACTGGGCTGTTATTGAAGGACCTTTGCCCTATCAGTGGGGCGGTACCTGGCTCGGTGTGATGAAGGAAACAACGAAAATGGACCTGGCAAAAGAGTTTGTTCGCTTCTGCACCCTGGATGAGGAAAACCTGACCAATTGGGCGACTGGTGTTTACACCAATGAATATCTGAAAGCCATCGATCCCACCGTTCCTGACGATCAATATCAGGCAGCTGGCGACTTTGTTGGTAGCCAGGTAGTTGTTGAGAAGATCATGACTTCATTTGATGAGTCAGAAATGAGTAAATTCCTTGGCGGTCAGAACTCCTACGGCGGCTTTGCAGCTGCTGCGCCTTCAGTGAATGCTCGTTTGATGCAGGGCTCTGATGATGCAATTCAACGCGCTCTCAATGATCCTTTGAACTCGTACCTTGAGGGTACAATCACCCTGGATGAAATGTGGGCTACCTGGAAAGATGCTGTCCGCAATGAGTTCCCTGATTTGATCATTGACTAGTTCAAAATTTGATTAAAATAGATGAGTCAGTACATTCTTCGTACTGACTCATCTTCTCGTGAAACAATTAATGAGGGAGCACAATGTTCAAACTTAAGCATCACCAATATGGTTACCTTTTTGTTGCCCCATTCATCATAGGTTTTTTGGTCTTCGGTCTATATCCGGTAGTGAATACTATCGTTTTGAGCTTCACAGACCGGACGCTTATGTCCAGCAGTTACAGTTTCACTGGATTACGGAATTTCCAGCTCTTATTTGCAGATAAAACCTTCATCACAGCAATTAAAAATACCTGGCAGTTGTGGTTGATGAACTTCATCCCACAGATGGGGATTGCGTTTCTGCTATCAATATGGTTCACAAACAATCGCCTGAAGCTGAGAGGGGTTGGAGTTTGGCGCATGATTTTTTATATGCCCAATCTTATGATGGCATCGGCTGTAGCAGCTCTTTTCTTTTCATTATTTTCATTTTATGGGCCGGTAAACCAATTTTTAGTACGCGCAGGGTTTTTGCCCGAAGCCATTGACTTCCTTCGAAAACCAGCAGTCGCGCGAGGTTTAGTCGTTTTTATCCAATGGTGGATGTGGTTTGGTCAAACAACCATCCTTCTGATGGCTGCAATGACGGCTATCTCACCATCCTTATATGAGGCAGCCCTGGTTGATGGAGCTGGAACAATCCAGATGTTCCTGCGGATCACCCTGCCATTGATCAAGCCGGTCTTAGTTTATGTCTTGGTAACGTCTTTGGTTGGAGGTATGCAGATGTTCGACATCCCATACCTACTCACTGATGGACGGGGAAGTCCGTCCAATTCTATCCTCACAAACACTATCAATATGTATATGAAATTTCACAGCAGCAAGGGTCACATTGGCGCCGCCTCTGCCGTGGGTCTGGTAGTGTTCCTGATGACCAGTATTGTCGCGCTGCTGATTTTCTTCCTCTTACGTGAGAA
>DDWY01000056.1:37866-40597 GCA_002347705.1 Anaerolineaceae bacterium UBA2274
ATTGTTTCCCGAATATTTGTCTACCTTTTCCTGGTAATTCTGGTAGTCGTGACGCTCATTCCTGTGTGGATGTTGATCATCAATGCTACGCGTTCTACGGTAGAAATTCAACAGGGAATCAGTCTGCTTCCAAGTAAGTACCTTATATCGAATTATAAAATTTTGCTCAGTAAAGGGCTTGATCTGCCAAGAGGTTTTCTTAACAGTATGACTATCGCTGTTTTGACGACAGTGATCACAGTATACTTTGCGATGCTCACAGCTTATGGGATCGTTGGATACAATTTCAAAGGCAAGAAGACTTTGTACAACACGATCATTGTTTTGGTCATGATCCCGATGCAGCTGTCCATCATCGGTTTTTACCAGTGGATGTCAAAACTGGGGTTGACGGACTCCTACGCCTCGCTGATCTTACCCAGCATTGCATCGGCAGGGTCAGTCTTTTTTGCCAAGCAATATCTTGACTCGATTATGATCCAGGATCTGATTGATGCAGGTCGGATTGATGGTGCCTCAGAATTAGGTATTTTTCACCGCATTATGCTTCCGATAGCCAAACCCGGCATGTTCACGATGGGTATTTTCGCTTTCGTGGCATCCTGGAACAACTTCTTCAATGCCTTCATCCTGATCACTTCGCGTGATAAATATACCTTGCCAATGTTGGTCCAAACCCTTCGAGGCGATGTTTATCGGCATGAATATGGAGCTATCTACCTTGGGTTGGCAGCTTCGGTTATTCCGATCATCATCATCTATTTCCTGTTCTCACGCTACATTGTGAATGGGATTTCGATGGGTGCTGTCAAGGAATGAGGTCAGTAGGAAAATCTAATTACGGCGAGTTGAGAAGAAGTCTCGGTCTTGATGAGCAGGGTCTTCGCCTGAACGCGCCTTTGTTCCCTTAATTATTGCTGATTCCAGGAGGAGGAATTTTCATGCGTTTTGGACATTTTGACGACAAATCAAAAGAATATGTAATCACCCGTCCGGACACTCCTTTGCCCTGGATTAATTATCTTGGGACGGACTCATTTTTCGGACTTATTTCAAATACAACCGGAGGCTACTCTTTTTATAAAGATGCCCGCCTGAGGCGGCTAACGCGCTATCGCTATAATAACGCTCCCTTGGACGTGGGTGGACGTTATATTTATCTGTGCGATGCTGAGAGTGGCGAGGGTTGGTCTCCCAGCTGGATGCCAACACGCGTGGATTTGGACAGCTACGAGTGCCGCCATGGCATGGGCTACACCAAAATCAGCTCAAAAAAGAAGGGCATAACAGCCAGCACACGCTACTTCGTTCCGCTTAATTCAGAATGTGAAGTGTGGGATGTCACCCTGACCAACGAAAGGGACGGTGATGCTCATTTTGACCTCTTCTCAGCAGTTGAATTTGCACTGTGGGACCCCTGGGACGATTCCACTAACTTCCAGCGCAATTTCAACCTTGGGGAAGTGGAAGTCCCGGATTTGCTCGAAGATTCTGAGGCTGGAGATGCTCTGCGAAGCACAATTTTTCATAAGACGGAATACCGCGAGCGGCGCAATCATTTCGCTTACTTTGCCTGTTCTGAGCCCTTAGCTGGCTTCGATAGCCAGCGCGATGCCTTCCTGGGACCTTACCGGGGCTGGGACAAACCTCTTGTGGTGGAAAGCGGTCAGTCGAAGAATTCCATCGCTCACGGCTGGCAGCCTATCGGCTCGCACCACCTAAAAATACATTTGAAACCCGGTGAGATCAAGCGCGTAATATTCTTGCTTGGTTACCACGAGAACCCTGTAAATGAAAAATTCGATCCAGCGGGATCAAACACGATCAATAAAGCAAGTGTCTTGCCGATAATCCGTGAATTCCTTTTGCCTGAGGTTGTGGACGCAGCCTTTGAGGAACTAAAAGAATACTGGCAGGAGCTTCTAGGTAAGTTTGTGGTGGTCACGCCAGACGAAGACACCAACCGCATGGTCAACATCTGGAATGCCTACCAATGCATGATCACCTTCAACATGAGCCGTTCGGCTTCTTACTTTGAAAGCGGGATTGGACGCGGCATGGGCTTTCGCGATTCCACCCAGGATCTGCTGGGTTTTGTGCATATTGTGCCTGAGCGCGCCCGCGAACGGCTGCTTGATTTGGCAGCCACCCAGCTTTCCAACGGCGGCGCTTTCCACCAGTACTCCCCGCTGACCAAACGCGGCAACAACGATGTGGGTTCCGATTTCAATGACGACCCTCACTGGCTGGTATTGGCAGCAGCAGCTTATGTGAAGGAAACCGGGGATCTTTCCATCCTTGATGAACTGGTGCCCTACGAAAACCAGCCAGGCACCGAAATGCCCTTGTTCGAACACCTTCAGCGGGCGGTCCAGTACACGCTGGATCGATTGGGACCCCACCAGCTGCCGCTGATTGGCAGGGCGGATTGGAATGACTGCCTCAACCTCAATTGCTTCTCCAACACGCCTGGTCAGTCTTTTCAGACCACCACCAACCAGGATGGCACCACGGCTGAAAGCGTCATGATTGCCGGTTTGTTCGTCTTGTCCTGCCAGGAAATGACCCAACTCGCTTCGCTTTTTGCGGCAAGCCCTGCGGCAGAGTCCTTTGAGTTCCATGCTCCTGCGTTCTACAGCGAAAAAGCAAAGCAGATGGAGCAGGCTATCTGGGAGGCAGGCTGGGACGGGGAGTGGTTCAGGCGCGCTTATGACGCCTTCGGAGAGCCGCT
>DDWY01000056.1:40702-41729 GCA_002347705.1 Anaerolineaceae bacterium UBA2274
TGGTGAACCCTGCGTATAGCCGTTATCAGCTGCGCTTGGGTGAAATTTCGTCCTATCCACCGGGTTATAAAGAGAACGCGAGCGTCTTCTGCCACTCCAACCCCTGGATCATGATCGCGGAGACCGTCGTTGGCAGGGGGGATCGGGCGTTTGATTACTATAAACGCATCAATCCATCTGTCCGTGAAGCAATCAGCGAGGTTCACCGCTGTGAGCCTTATGTTTACGCCCAAACAATCGCCGGCAAGGACGCGCCTACGCATGGTGAGGCTAAGAACTCCTGGCTCACAGGAACCGCCAGCTGGAATTACGTGGCAATTACCCAGTATATTCTGGGCATAAAGCCTACCCACAACGGCTTGTCGGTCCATCCGGTTATTCCCAGCGACTGGGCGGGTTTTGAAGCGACCCGCATCTTCCGCGCTGTGGTCTATAACATTAAAGTTGTAAGAAACTGCGAAATCAGTTCGACCAGGCTGAGTGTGGATGGCGAATTAATTGAGGGTTGCATTATTCCCATTCCTCCCAAGGGAACCCAGGAAGTGAATGTATTGGTGGAATTGGGATGTAGTTAATAATAAGTCAACGCAAGATGAGACAAAAATACTAAGAATAAGAGGAGATTTGCAATGAAAACATTTATTCCTAAACCTGAAGATAAATTTACATTTGGATTGTGGACGGTTGGATCGACCGGACGGGATCCCTTTGGCGGTCCGGTGCGGGACCCCAAAACCCCGGCGGAGCTGGTCTATTTACTGGGTGAGGTGGGTGCCTATGGCGTTAACTTCCACGACAATGACCTGATCCCGATCGATGCCACTCCTGCAGAAGAAGCAGCCATCAAGCGCGATTTTCGTAAGGCGTTGGATGAAACAGGCTTGGTAGTGCCCATGGCGACCACCAACTTGTTTGGCGACCCGGTGTTCAAGGACGGCGCCTTCACCAGCAACGATCCCAAAGTTCGCGCGTACGCACTGCAAAAAACCATGCGCGCGATTGACCTGGGAGTCGAATTTGGCGCGAA
>DDWY01000009.1 GCA_002347705.1 Anaerolineaceae bacterium UBA2274
GCCTACCCGATGGGTATGGTCCGCATTTGCTCACCGAAACCTCACGCCTGCCTCTGCGCCCCCAGGTTATCATAGTCACTGCCCATGGCGAAGTCTCAATGGCAGTTGACGCAATGAAAAATGGCGCGCAGGACTTCATGGAAAAGCCGCTTGACCTGCTCGAGATGGAAAAATCAGTCAATCGTGCGGCTGAGGTAATTTCCATGCGCCGGGAGTTGGCGCATTTGCGCAGCAACCAGGGCAAGCACGATGAATTCATCATTGGCGACACACCCCAGATGAAACACATCCTGGAACTGGCAGGTCGCGCATCGGAGTCTTCAGTTTCAGTTCTGATCACCGGGCCAACCGGTACAGGCAAGGAAGTGCTGGCGCAGTACATTCACCAAAATGGACCGCGTTCGGGCAAACCCTTCATCGACATCAACTGTCCTGCTATCCAACCGACAATGTTTGAATCCGAGCTTTTTGGGCATGAGGCTGGTTCCTTTACTGGCGCGACCAGCAAACGGAATGGTTTGATGGAAATCGCCGATGGCGGCATTCTCTTCCTCGATGAGATCTCTTCCATGCCAGTCGACCTCCAGGCAAAATTCTTACGCGCGCTGGAGGAACGTGCTTTCAGGCGGGTTGGCGGATCAAATCTGATCCGCGTGGACGTTCAGGTGATCGCCGCTTCAAACCGCGACCTGAAGGATATGATCGCAAGGCACGAGTTCAGGGAGGATCTCTATTACCGCCTCAAGGTTGTCGACCTGGATTTGCCGTCATTGGCAGAGCGCCGCCAGGACATCCCCGATCTGGTGGGTTACATGATCCGAAAGTTCAACCAACGCCTGGGCAATAACATCCTGGATGTGTCACCTGCAGCAATGCAAGCGATGATTGACTATGATTGGCCTGGAAATATTCGGGAATTAAGCAATGCAATCCAGCATGCGGTTCTTTTCTGTGACGAGCCCACTATTGAGCTCAACCACTTACCAAAAGACATCACCAAATAAGCACTTTTGAAGGTCAGGCTGGCAAGCTTGGCATAGTAGTTGCAACATAACCTCCGATAAGTATTTTCATCGGAGGTTATTTATGTTAACTAATGGAGATCAGGTCCTTCTAATTGTTTCAATAGTGCTTTTCGCATTGGGCTTTCTTTGCCTGATCCTGAGCATTGTCATCCTGGTTAAACAGTCGCTTGGTCGGGGCATTCAGAGCATTGCAGAATCGACAAAGATTTTGGCTGAAAAAGGGATCACCGAAGGAGTGTCGGGGCTGGTTGGAAACGCTTCGCTGCTCATCAGCTCCCTGAATGACCTTGCCAAGTCCAACACAGGCATTGGCATTTTCTTTGTCTTCCTGAGCCTGGTCTTGTTTGCCGGTGCTTACTACATGCTGAAGCCCTTCATTGGAGCCATGCCCTAATTTCCTTGAAAGGATTGACAATGTCGATTGAGAAATTGCTAGATCAGATCCGGGTCCGCTTTGATTCGCAGACTGCCCGCGCGGTGGTCAGCGCTTTTCGCGCTGAGCCACTCGCCTGGCATTATTTTGAAAATACACCCGACCTGGAACAATGGCTGTCGTTTGCTTCCGATGACCTCTCCTGCTGGCAGCCTGCCGTGCTCGCGCTTTTCTCTCTTGACCAAACCCTGCCCGAACAGGATCTGACCAATCTCGAAATCAACCTGCCTGCCGAGCTATCTGACCAGGTCACGAATGTTTTTGAAATGACCCGCCTGACTGGTCTCGAACCGACAAGTTTGCCAGATGCCGCACTGCTTGCCCTTCATTTGCGTGAATTCCGTCGCAAAGAAGGCTCGTGGGATGCAATCTCCGAAAATCTGCTCACGGGCAAGTGCCGCCTTGCGGTTTGGAAAACTGCTTTCGCGATTCTTCCTCAACTTGTGCCTGATTTTGATGCCGCCATGGACAGTCTTGTTACGCAGCTTTCGCCTCAGCATGCAGAGACACTGGGCAGCCTGATTATTCACCAGGTGGTGATCAATCCAGCCGACGAAAATATCCGCTATCAAACCTATCGCCGCAGGCTTCAAAAAGCTTCCATTGAACTCCAAATTTCCGCCCTCCGCGCCATGCGCTCTGTTGAAGATGAATCACTGATTAAACTGCTTGCAAACAGTTTTTTGGCTCAGGCTCAGACAACAGGCGGGGATTTTCACAAAAATGCTGGCCAATCAGCAGTCGAATCTTTCCGCCAGCAGGCTGTTCTCAGCCAGATCGCCGGACAGCCCGCCCAGGCCTCGCGCGCAATTGACCATGCCTTCAATGCCCTGAACCGACAACAAGCCGAAATCCTGCGCAATCTCGCTTTTGAACTCGAAAGCTCCAACCCTGAAGAAGCCCGGAAGACCTGGGAAGAAATTCTGCGTCTGCAGCCAGATAACACGACTTATAAGAAAGAATACGCGGAATTTCTGATCGCAAATGATGATCCTGATTATGGTTACGAAATCCTTCAGGAGATACCGGATGATGCCACCAGGGCGCTTTACGCCTTACGTTATCCGGTCATCAGCGCGACTGACCCGGAAGGTACCCACTCCCTGGATAAAGCGCTGGAAAAAACAACGCTCCAAACCAGCAGCTCGCGTTTTTCTTCTGAGTCCGACAATCTCAAGGCTGCCCGCTACGCGTTTGAAAACAAAAAGTATCAGACTGCCAGTAATTTCATCCACAAAGCACTTTCCGAAAATCCTAACGATCTCCAGACTATCAAGCTTTCTGGTCAGATCGATCGCCACATGGCAAACATCGATGATGCAATTGAATCCAGCGCGCTTTTGGCTTTGTTTGAACCTCAAAATCAAGCCAACAAAAAGGATCTTGCCTCTCTTTACCTCCAATCGCAGCAGCCGGAAAATGCCCTGAGAATTTATCAGGATCTAATCCACGCCTCAAATGAACCTTCACGCACGGACCTGCTAAACTTCGCTGAAATCTCCATCAAAGCCTCCCAGGCTGAGAAAGCGATTCCGATTGCGCAGGCTTTCCTGAAAAAGGACGCGTTTGATGGTGAAGCCTTGGTTTTGCTCTGCAACGCTCTGATTGCCACAGGCAAAAACGATGAAGCCGTTGAGATGCTTGAAAAAGCTTCTGCTGTTGCCCCCGAAAAGCCTGCCAGTTGGCTCTCGCTTGCGCAAATTTGGACCAGCCTCGGGCAGGAAGCAAAAGCCATGCAAGCCCTGCGCAAGGCCAAAGCAGCCTTGCCGGATGACCCCGCTATTCTGAGCGCTCTCGGAGCGCTATATCTGGCGAACGATCAGCCCACTGAAGCAATCAGCGTTCTCAGGCAGGCTTTTCAGCTTGACCCTTCCAGCACTTCAGTCAGAAAATCACTGGCGCAAGCCTATCTGACCCATGGCTACGTTGATGAAGCCTGGACAACCATCGCGCCGCTCGAGGATGATTACACCTCCGACCCGGAATTGGCATACGTCCTGGGGCAAACGCTGGCTGCCATGGGAGACCTGAATGGTGCCCGACCTGTCCTGCGTTTTGCCTGGCAGTCGAGCCGCTCAGACACTGCCCTTCAGTCCTACGCGGAACTTTTGATCAAAAGCTACAGCGAGGGGGTAAAACCCGGCACTCAGGAAGTAAAAGAGATGTCCCAGTTGCTTTCAACCATGGAAGAACGGCAAAAAGAACGGGACGGGCTCTTCGACATGCGCCTGCTGCAAGCTGATCTTAAAGCAAGCCTCGGCATGCATGACGCAGCCTACCAGGACTATCTCCAGCTGCTTGACTACCCGGAGGCAAGATCTCCCCGCTCTTATCATCACCTCCAGTTCCAAACCGGAAAAACAGCTCTCGCGCTGGGTCTTACGGACATCAGCCTGGCATCGCTGCAGGAAGCGGTTCTGACCGACCCTGATGACCTTCCCTCCCGCCATACGCTTGCGAAAGCCTATATGGAAGCCAATCTTGAGGATGAGGGCTTTGCCACTGCACGCTCCGCCATGCAAATTGCTCCAACAGAGATAGAAAATGTGCTTTGGTACAGTGATTTCATGAGCGAGCACGACAAAGCCCGCGAGGCGATCCAGGTCTTGAAAGACACCATCCACCTCCGGCCGGATGATAAAGCACTCTACCTCACGCTTGCGCGTACATATGTCAATCTGAATCAAATAGAAGAAACCAAAGAAACCCTCAACCAAATGCTTGCGTTGGAAGATATCGAGACTGAGGAATACGTTAATGTGGCAAATCTCTATCTCCACATGAATCAGCCCGACGAAGCCTCGCTCATCATCAAAAAGGCGATTTCAGATAATCCCTTCCCGGATTTTGCCGAAAGTCGCGATCTGGTTTATTCAGTCCTCAAACTCGGTGACTCTGCGGCGGCTTTGCAGTTGATCAACGATCTTGAGCCTGCCCTGCAAGCCAATCTTGCCTACCCATTGCTTAAATCCGATGTGCTTGCAGCCAACCGGCAGTTCATGCCAGCCCTTGAAATCCTTGAAGACATCCTGACTAAATTGGAATTTGCTCCAGAGATGCTTGGGAGTGTGGCTGGGGATGCCGCCGAACAGAACCTCGACTACCCTGCCTACAACCGTGCAGGCCTTTACTACCGGGCTGCCCAGCTTGAACGAATGATTGGCGATCTGCTGGTTTCTCAAAAACACGCGGGTTTGGCGTTAAAAGCTGACCCAGCTAATGAACTGGCATTCCTGCTCCAGCTTGAACTTGCTCTGGCAAGCAGCGATTCAGAGAGTTTGTCTAACGCGCTCGATTTCCTCAACACCCAGGAAACCCGAACTCACACCGCAAGCTCAACCGCGAGCATCCTGGCTCTTGATGCGATGTTAAGAGATGACCTGCCAAAAGCGCGCCTGCTTTGGGAGCACTTCCTTTCTGACAAGACCCACTCACCAACCGCCCGGGCGCTTGAAAGCTTATTTGCCCATCAGAGCGGTAACGCGAAATCAGCCGCGTTCATCCTGACAGAAGCAGTAGAGATGCTCGACGAGCTTGAGATCCACCTTCGGGTTCAATCCTTTGACATTGCGAGTCATTTTAATTGGATCTGGCACACGCTTGCTGTGGCTAAAGCTGCCTGGCAGCTATCCGATTGGGATATTGCTGATCGCTTGCTCAAAGCGGCGCTTTCAGTTGCCAAAATAAACCCCATCGCCAATAAGCTCCTGGCAGAATATCTTACAGATAAGCTCAGGCAGACGAACAACGCTCACTTTTTACGCCTGCTGAGCCATGCCCCAAAGGCTTTCGATCCTCAGCATTCTGATTTCGACTTGATCGAAGAACAAATCTCAATTGCTGGTCGCGCAATTGCCCCTTCAGAACTGCTGCCAACCCTGAAAATCAGCCAGGCACTTAAGAATGGTCATTGGTCTGAGGAAAATGATTTGCACAAACTGATTACCAATGGCAAACAAGCTGCCCAGGTACTTTCTGTTTTGGTGGACGATGCTTCCATAGCGGACATCCTTTCAGGTTTCAGCAAAAACGCAGACGTAAACTTCCAGCAGGCAATCCAAAGTCTGCATTCAGACCCTGGCAAATCCGCGGCAATCGCTCTAAAGTTGCTCGAATTCCAGCCTGAAGATCCTGCGCTGCATATCCTGCATGCAATTGCCTCCCGGAAAAATCCCCTGTTGGCAGCCGAATCGGCTGAGACTGCCCTCGCGACCTGGCCAGACGAACCGGATTGGCACGCCCTGGCAGCAACTATGTACCAAGATGCAGGGAAATATCCCGAAGCCGCCAAACATCTCGAGGAAGCCATCCGGATTGCCCCAAAAGAGGCTCAATACTGGCAAATGCTCGGGGACGTAAAACTGCTTGAAAAGGATTATCACGCCGCCAAAGACTACTTTGGCAAAGCAACAGATCTTTTCCCATCCAATCCGGAGGCACTGCACTCGCTGGCGATCATCAATCAACAGCTTGGCGAGCACCAGATCGCCATCCAGTGCCTGCGCAAAGCCAGCCAACTCGACCCCGGGAACATCCTCTACGAGGAAGGCATCGCACACTCGCTGCTTGCCAGGCAGGATCTTCCTGAAGCCGTTCAGCAAGCGGATGCTATTCTAAAAACGGATCCAAAGAACGAAATTGCCTGGCAAGTGAAGGTCAAAGCACTGCTTAAGAGCAACAAACCAGAGGAAGCCCGGCAGGTGATCCATTTTGCTCTTGCCGTCGTAGAAAACCCCGTGCCCTTTGAGCTGCAGAAAATTGACCTTGATAACGCCCGCAATCCACACCAAGCAATGCTGGCATCACAAAAAATTGCTGAAAATTATCCCGAAAACGTGGCTGTTCTGAACAATCTCGCCCGCAAACAAATCCAAATTGGCGAGATCGAGAAAGCGGAGCAGACCCTGCAGCGCAGTTTGGTCCTGGACCAATCCAACCCTGAAACGCTGGTTGCGCTTGGCACGGTGGATCGTGTTCGCGGCAATTTGGACCAGGCCTTGGCGCACCTCGCGCAAGCCATTGAACTGCAGCCAGGATTAGTGGAAGCATACCTCGAGATGGGGCTCACCTACCAGGACCGCCGCGAGGTCGGCAATGCCATTCAGACCTACCACAAAGCCATTGCCATGGTCAGCAACGATCCCCGCCCCTACCTGCAGGCAGCAGCTGCTTACAAGGAAAGCCGCGACTATCGTAATGCTGAATTTATGCTGCGCCAGGCTTCCCAGCTTTCTCCATCAGACCAGAACATCCGTCGGCAGCTTGCCGCGGTGGTTGCCCTAAATATTGTAAATAACCTCCAGGAGGCTCCTAAAAGATGAGACCTTATAACGCCCGCAAAAGTGATGAAGTGTTGGTTGTCAGGCGCGGAAAGTTCCTGACTCTGCTTCAGACCGCACTAAGCAACCGCGAATTCCAGTTTGCCCGCCAGGCTTCATTGATCTGGTTGGCGAGTTACCCAGGCGATCTTCTGATCAGCTTTATTTATGCTTCGGTGTTGGCAGAACTTGGCGATACTGAAATGGCGAGCAAAAACCTGGCTAAACTCCTGGCATATGACCCCGAGTTCGTGGAGGCTGCCAGCCTGCTGGATCGTCTCACTGGTGAAAGCAATCGCGACGCCCACGCCAACGTGTTGTATTTGCAGCGCGGTACCTCCAGCGCGAAATCTCCAACCACCTGGCTCGACGGCTTGATCGCCGCTCGCAATGCTTGGGAAAGTGGAGATCTGACCGGTGCCGAAAAAGCGGTCCTTGAATCCCTGGCGCACAACCCGCGTTCACCTTTGCCCGCAGCTTTTCACATGCAGATCATCCACCAAACCGGCAACACCACCCTGCTCGAAACCCTCGCGGGTATTTACAGCAGCCGTTGGTCTGATTGCGTCCAAATCAAGGTTCTCTCGGCAATTGCCGATATTCAGCAGGGCAACGATACTGCCGGCGTCGAGAAAATGCACTGGTGTGCCGCGCATGACGTCAGCGGACAGGTCATCAACCGCCTTCTGGGACCCAATCACAGCTACAAACCCCTCTGGCCGGAAGACCTTAAGGTGTATCTTGACCTGCCAGTGCCAGCCTCTGTCGCGGCGGATTTAGGATGGAATGTGCTTTCCAATTCAAATTTTGTTGCTCCCGATAGTGGTGCCAAGGAAGCAGCGCCGCAAACTGCTGAAGAAATTATCAATGATGATCCCACCCTTGCGCTTCACTTACCAGATTACCTGGTGGACGAATTGGCAGAATCTGGGGATGGTGATTATTCCGAGGTCCCAACCAGCTCATTCTTCTTGCAAGACATCGCCACACCCCCCCTCCCCGCAGGCCACACCAATGAAGTCCCTGTTGCTCATTCCACCGATTCGCCAAAGTCTGCGCCTATTTCCGAAGAGTCACAGGCTACGATAGCCGCGATAAGTGAAATTCAAACAGAGTTTGAAAAGGTCGCCCGAAAAATCAACAAATCCGAGTTGATGAACACTGACGGTCGATTCCCCAGTTACGTAATTTTGACTTCACGTGGGAATCTTGAGAAAAAGTACGGCGCGAACACGGCTGATGTCGTAATCGAGTCAATGCGCAAGCTGAGCCTCAACATCGTGGATCTACCGGGTTGGAATAGTCTTGTTTACGTACCGGATGACGAAACCAGCGCCCGCGAACAAGCCCTGGACCCGATTCATGCCAGTGATGCCTGGAAGATCAAACTTTCTCTGACAGATCTGGATGCCAAACTCGCCTCCCGCGGAGAGATGATTGGCGCGCTGCTGATCATCGGCGGCAATGACATCGTACCTTTCCACATGCTGCCCAATCCCACCGATGATTCGGACGTCAATGTGCCCTCCGACAATCCTTATGCCACTCTTGATGAGAATTACTTCATCCAGCAGTGGCCTGTTGGCCGTATTCCAGATGAAGCCGGCAGCGACGCCGGCTATCTGCTCGAGCAGATACGCTTCCTCACCAAGGAATACGAACTGAAAGTCAAGTCAAAAAAGAGTATTTCTACCAATATCCTTGCAAATCTGCTGCGCAGCCTGGCTCAGAGATTCCAGACCTTCAACGTCCGCTTTCAAAAACCCGACAATATTGGCTGTACAGCCGAAGTGTGGAAACCGGCATCTTCGGAAGTTTTCGCGGTTATTGACCATGCTGACCGCCTGATGAGCTCTCCGCCAACCACAAACAACAACCTGCTCAACGGGCAGATACCCGACCCCAAATTCGCCTATTTCAACCTGCACGGACTCAAGGATTCCCCCGAATGGTACGGTCAGCGCGACCTTGCCAAACCATCCGCCGAGCCTGAATATCCGGTCGCGATGGAACCCACCAACTTCAACCCCAACACTTCCTCTCCGGAGATTGTGTTAACTGAGGCTTGCTACGGTGCCAACATTCTGGATAAAAAGGTCAACGAAGCCATTTCACTCAACTTCCTCGCCTGCGGCACCCGAGCCTTCGTCGGCTCAACCTGTATCGCTTACGGCTCCGTGAGCAGAAGCCTGGTGGCTGCTGATTTACTCGCCTACCACTTCTGGACCCACATCAAAGCCGAAGTCGCAGTTGGCTACGCCCTGATGCGCGCTAAGCTGGCGCTGGCAAAAAAGATGACCGAGGAGCAGGGTTACCTGGACGGGGAAGACCAGAAAACCATCCTCTCCTTCGTGCTTTACGGCGACCCCCTGGCTTCCAGCGTGAACATCAAGGAAGTCACAAAGCCTGCCATCCGCCCCACCACCACCCCGGAGCTGAAAACCATCAGCGACTCGCGTGAGGAGTTGATTGTGGCAGCTAACGAAATGCCAGATGAGATCCTCGAAAAGGTCAGAAAGGTCATCAGCAGTTACCTGCCGGGTCTGGATGACGCCACCGTCTCCCTCAACCCCCAATTGACCAACTTCAAGCTCGACCCTGCCATGGTCCAGGCACACCGCGAGAAATTCGATTACGTCAGCCAGAGCCAGCGCTATGTGGTGACGCTAAAAAAGAGCTACGAATACCGCCAGCACAACCACAACCACTTCGCCCGGGTAACCTTCAACCAAAAAGGCGAGATGCTGAAGCTGAGCACGTCGAGGTAATGAGTAAATCTCCAGGTCGGAATGCGCAAAAGAAACGCATTCCGACCTACACCTCACCAAAGATCTATTCAATCCCAATCATCCAAACGATAACTTCTTCCCTGATTGTCTAATTCCACGATAATCTAAATCAATCATTTTGCCCACTGCTTGATAAATATTAATTTCAACGCGCATATTCACTCCCCAAATCAAATGGGACCTAATTTCTGCCACAATCAAAAGTTTAAGTTATACTTATCGTCGTGAACTACCAAAACCACATCTTATTAAACATGTCAAAGATGTTCTGCTATTTCTTCCGAATTGACCACAAACAGGAGTAAGCATGTACGGATACAGTGGAAAAATCCTTCATATTGACCTGAAAACGAAGAAAAATTGGGTCGAAACCAAACCAGAGGAATGGTACAAAATTTACATTGGTGGGGTATCGATGGCTTCGCGTCTACTTTGGGAAAATATCACTCCCGGCTGCGATCCACTCGATGACGGCAACCCGATTTGTTTCGCCAATGGCATCTTCACCGGCACTCCGGTGCCTGTAGGAGGCAAATTTGGGCTCGCATCCAAATCGCCCCTGACCGGTTTTATCGGCGACAGTCTTTCCGGCAGCTGGTTCTCAATCGCGCTTAAGCGCGCTGGCTGGGATGGCTTGGTGCTGCACAACAGTTGTGATAATTGGACTCAGCTTTTCATCGATGACGCCCGGGTGCAATTCAACGACGCCACTTACCTTCTCGGCAAAGGCACGTACGAAACCGAAGAGGCCATTCGCGACAAACTCGGAGATGAACAGATCCGTTCCTGCACCATAGGTCTATGTGGCGAAAACCTGGTGCGTTTTGCTAATGTCACCAATGATGGTCGCCAGGCTGGACGCACCGGTCACGGAATGATTTGGGGCCATAAAAAACTCAAAGCAGTTTCTGTGCGGGGCACTCACGGTGTTACAGTCTTTGATCCCAAAACTCTTAATCAACTTTCTTTCGATCTTTCAAAGAGCGCGCAGGGAAAATATACTGAAAAATATCGTATTTATGGCACATCCACTGGTTTGCTCAGCACCAATGAAATGGGCGTATTACCAACACGCAACTTCCAGGAAGGCGTTTTTGAAGATGCCGAACTGGTCAGCGGTGAATACCTGGATAAACACCACAAGGTCAAGGTAATAGCCTGTGCCCAGTGCCCCATCGCCTGCGAGCAGATGTCCATGGTCAAGACTGGACCTTTCGCTGGCGCAATGACAGGCATTGAATACGAAAGTCTCTTCGCCAACAGTTCCAACCTGGGCATCTCCGACATGCGAGCCGCCATCAAGCTGATCACCATATCCGATCAGGATGGCATGGATAGCATCACAATGGGAGTTACCATCGGTTGGGCAATGGAATGCTACGAAAAGGGCATTCTCAAGAAGGAAGACTTCGCCAGCAAGGCTCACCCCGAAGGTCTCGAGTTGAACTTTGGCAATGGCGACGCGGCTGTAGCCGTAGCTGAGATGATCCGCGATCAGGAAGGCATCGGAAAAATTCTTGCCCAGGGAACCCGCATCGCCAGTAAAGTAATTGACGAGGAACGCGGTACCGAAACTTATAAGTGGGCAGTCAACACAAAGGGTCTTGAATCCGCCGGATATGACGCGCGCACCCTTAAAACCTTTGCCCTCGGGCTTGCCACCGGCACCCGCGGCGGCTGTCACAACCGCTCCGCCGCTTACGATCCGGACATGAAAGGCGAGACCAACCGCTTCACCGTTGATGAAACCCGCGGTCGGGTTGCGGCAGATTCAGAAGAATATGCAGCCGTCTACGACACTCTGCCCCTGTGCAAGTTCATCCGGCGCTGTTTCACCGGCAAAGCCGATCGCGCTGGTGCCTGGCCTGCCATTGCCAAACTGATCAATGCCACCACCGGCTGGGAATTTGGTTACGATGAAGTTGATTTGATTGGTGTGCGCGCTTGCACCATCAAGAAAGCCTTCAATATTCGCGAAGGTTGGACTGAGAAAGATGATGACCTTCCCTGGCGCTGGAAGCACGATCCCTTCACCAAAGGTCCTAGCGCAGGCGTAATTGTGACCGATGAAGAGCTTGAATATATGAAAGACCTTTACTACAAGGCCAAAGGCTGGACCGAGGAAGGCTTGATCCCCAAAGAACTATTAATCAAACTTGGCATGCCCGACGTGGCTGAAGAAATCGGAGTCTAACGAGGAACTTATGGCAACCAGTACATCAAAATATGCTTATATCGATTGCGATCCAAATCTGTGCGTAGGCTGTCAGCTTTGTGAGTACATCTGTTCGTTCACAAAAACCGGAGAATACAACTCCTATCACAGCCGCATCCGCACTGTACGCGTGGATGAAGTCCTCATCACCGCTATCGCCTGCCGCACCTGCGAAAACGCCCCCTGCGTGATCGTCTGCCCGCGTGATGCCCTCACCCAGGACCCCGTGACCGGTATCATTGATATCAATGCCACCAAGTGTGACGGCTGTGCCTGGTGCATTGAAGCCTGCGATTTTGGCGCGATCTCCATCAACCCTCAAACTGCTCTGGCAGAGATCTGCGATCAGTGCAAAGATGAACCAGACGGTCCTCAATGTGTAAAGTGGTGCCCCAAAGAAGCGCTCACACTAACCACACCCGATCAGCGTGCCCAAAAGTCTCGCGCCAAACTGATTAGCGAAACTTTAAACATCCCCCAGAAAGCAACGGATCCTAAATGAGTGAAGACCCCATCACCAAGAGCCATGCCGCGGACTTCCCGCAGGATGAGCCGCGCATTGGTGTCTACGTCTGCCATTGCGGCAGTAACATCGCCGGTGTCATCCCTCCGGAAGAAGTCGTGGATTTTGCCGGCAAACTGCCTGGCGTCGTGCGCTCGATCGATACCATGTATGCCTGCGCCGACAGCGGCCAGCGCCTCATCAAAGAGGACATCGCCAAGTACGGATTAAATCGCGTGGTTGTTTCAGCCTGCTCCGTGCGTATGCATGAGCCCACCTTCCGTGGTTGTGTGGCTGAAGCTGGCATGAACCCCTTCCTGATGGAAATGGCAAATATCCGTGAGCAGTGCACCTGGGCGCATGGGCATGACCCCGAAGGCGCGCTTGAAAAAGCCAAAGACCTCACGGCAGCCGCTGTTGCCAAAGCAACTTTCCTGACCCCCCTGGATATGATCAAAGTGCCCGTCACCAAACGCGCCATGGTCATCGGTGGTGGTGTGGCTGGCATCAACGCCGCCCTCGACCTGGCTGAACAAAACATTCCAGTCACCTTAGTAGAAAAAGAACCAACGATTGGAGGGGTCATGGCACAGCTTAACAAGACCTTTCCAACGATGGACTGCAGTATATGAATTCTTGCACCAAAAATGGTTGACGCGGCGCGTCAGCCCCTGATCGAAGTAAAGACCTTTACCGAAGTTGAAAAAGTCGAAGGATATGTCGGCAATTTTGTTGTGACCTTGAGGGAAAAAGCCAAATACGTGCGCGCTGATCGCTGCAATGGCTGCGGCGCCTGCACAAAAGCCTGCCCGGTGGAAGTTCCTAATGATTTCGAATTAGGTCTTGCCCCCCGCAAGGCTGCTTACATTCCCATGAGCCAGGCAGTGCCCCTCATCTACAACATCGACATGGATGCCTGCATCCACTGTTACAAATGCGTGGAAGCCTGCGGAGCCCTGGAAGCGATTGACTTCAGCATGGAGGATAAGTTGGTGGAGCAGGAAATCGGCGCCATTGTGGTGGCAACCGGTTTCAGTCACTTTGACCCCACCCCCATGACCGAATACGGTTATGGGCGCTTCCCGAATGTGATCACCGCCATGGAAATGGAACGGCTCAACAACTCTGCCGGCCCCACCCAAGGTGCTCTGATCCGTCCCAGCGATGGAAAAAGACCCAAGAACATCGCAATCATCAATTGCGTTGGCTCCCGTGACAAACGCTTCAACATAGGCTGCTCCAACTTCTGCTGCATGTACGCCATCAAGAACGCGCTGCTGCTTAAGCAGATGCACCCGGATGCGGAGCTATCAATTTATTACATCGATATCCGCACACCTTCCAAAGGATACGAAGAGTTTTACGATCGTGCCCGCGAGTCTGGCATCCGCTTCATCCAGGGACGCCCTTCCGAAATCACTGAAGACCCCGATACACACCAACTTTTCATTGCTTCAGAAGATATCACGCTTGGCAAAGTGATTGAACGCGAGTATGACATGGTCATGCTCAACCAGGCTGCCATCCCCCAGCCCGACCAAAACCACATGAGCTCCGTGCTCAATGTGGCGCAGTCTCCTGGCGGGTGGTTCATGGAATATCATCCCAAACTGCGTCCGATGGACAGCCCCACAGACGGTATTTTCTTCGCTGGCGCCTGCCAGGGTCCCAAAGATATCCCTGCCAGCGTAGCCCAGGGTTCTGCGGCTGCCTCGCGCGCTTCTCGCATCCTGCACTCCGATAGCTGGCAGATCGAACCGACCGTTGCAGTCGTCTGGCCGGATCGCTGTGTCAGCGCTGATGGTCAGGCCTGCGGCATCTGCAGCCGTGCCTGCCCCTACGGAGCAATCGATTATACCAAGGGTCTCGCAGCAGAAGTGATTACTGCCAAGTGCCATGGCTGTGGTGCCTGTGTTGCCGAGTGTCCGCACAACGCGATCACTCAACTTCACTACACCGACGCCCAGGTGCTGGCACAAATCCGCACCTTGTTGGCAATTGAACCCGAGAAAAAGATCCTGGCTTTCCGCTGCCAATGGTGCTCCTACGGCGGCGCAGACCTTGCTGGCACCTCACATTTTGAATACAGCGCCAATGAACGCGGTTTGCGCGTGATGTGCTCAGCCCGTATGGATGCTGACCTGATCTACGAAGCCTATCGCCTCGGTGCGGGTGCTATCCTCTATTCAGGCTGCCATCCGCAGGACTGCCACTACATCACCGGTCAGATTTCCGGAGCAAAACGTGCAGCGCGTCTTGAAAAAATATTTGAGCGCATGCAAGTGAGCCCGGGTCGCTTCCGCACTGAGTGGATTAGCGCCGCTGAAGGTGATAAGTACGCCCGCGTCATCAACGAAATGCAAGCTTCCCTCGATGCCATCCCAGAAGATGTTTTGAAGGCTGAAATCGAACGCCTGCGCCCCGAAATGTCCAAGAGGCTCACCAAAATGGGTGAGGTGCCTGGTGTTACTCAGGCAATGGCGCAAGTTGACTTTATCGTTGATGAAATGATTGGCAAGGAGAAAGGCACATGAGTGGTTTCACTGATTCCAGCACCCTTTCTGAACGTGTAAAAGCAATTCCTGGTGGGGAAATGCTGATGATGTGCTATTCCTGCGGCACCTGCACCAGCAAATGCATGATCCAGACCAAACTTGAGGGCAGTTACAACCCGCGGCGTCTGATCCGTGAGGCTGTTTTCAATATGGACGATGATGCCTTTGCCGACAAAACCACCTGGCTTTGCACTGCCTGCGACCTCTGTTATACCGCCTGCCCGCAAAAAATCCACATTTCCGGCGTGATCAATGCCGTCAAGGCATTGGCAGTCGAAAGTGGCAAGAAGACGCCCTATCAGGTTGCCAAAGTGGATGAATCTACTTGTGTCGCCTGCGGCTTGTGCGAAAAAATCTGCCCCTACGAAGCGATTAGCCTGGTTGAAAAACGGGTTGCCTTCCGCGGCACGATTACAGTCGCCTCAGTAGACGCTAACAAATGCATGGCTTGCGGGTTGTGCACCGCAGCCTGCCGCTCCACTTCCATCCGCCTGGCTGAGGACTATAACGATGCCGAGTTGATCGACTCTTTATTATCTTGGTTAGAAACCGAAAGGGTATCCTCATGAGCGAGACCCCAAAATTAGTTCTTTTCCAATGCCAATGGTGCCTTTTTTCATCAGCGGACCAGGAATGGGTTGATAACCAATTGCCCGCAAACATCCACCTCATAAAAGTACCCTGCACCGGTCGCATCAATCCGCTTTACCTCCTGAACGCCGTTCAAGGTGGCGCGGACGGCATCATGATCAGCGGATGTCTGCCTGAGCAGTGCCACTTCAAAACAGGCAATATTGGAGCCCGCCGGCAGTTGGAAGAGTTTTCCGATTATCTCAATTACATTGGCTATGAGCAGGAACGCGTTCGTTTCCTTTGGCTGGACCTGCAAGATCGCGGCATTATCCAGAAAGAGCTTGCTGCATTTGAAGCTCAACTCGAAGCCCTTGGCCCTGCCCACAACCTTGCCACGCGTTTGGCTGAACCAGCCGGAGGTGCCAATGCCTGATTTAGACGCCCTCAAAGCTGAGGCCAAACGTCTTCTTGATGAAGGTGTGATTGAAATGGTCATCGGTTTTAAAGCCGGCGATACCCCCCTCCATCCGCAGCCTGCGTTTTTTAAGACATCCGAAGAAATTGATCAGCTTGTTTACAACGCACTTTGCCAGAATAATCTTGCCACCTACCTCACCCGCTTCCCGAAGACCCAAAAGATTGGCATGCTGGTGCGGGGATGCGAGAATCGTTCAGTGAACGCCCTGGTTTTTGAGGGGCAGCACCCTCGTGAGAATCTTTACCTGATTGGTATCCCCTGTGAAGGCATCATCGATTGGCGAAAGATCATTGAACAGGCTGGTGAAGAAGTAATCAGTGTTATCGAACAAAGTGATAACACGGTCCTGGTCGAATCGAAGTCCGGCTACTTCACACTTGAAAAAGACACCTTGCTGCACGAAAGCTGCGCCCGCTGCATTCATCCAAATCCAATTTCGGCTGATATTGTCATCGGTGAACTCCTGCCGGAAGGCGATCCCGCCCTGGCACGCGAGCAGGTTGCAGCTTTTGCGAACCTCTCGTTGCAGGAAAGATACGCCTGGTTCCGCCAGGAAGCCGAACGCTGCATTCGCTGTTATGCCTGCCGTGAAGCCTGCCCGATGTGCTACTGCGAGGAGTGTTTCGTGGATCACGTCAGCCCGCGCTGGACCGAGAGCGGCACCACCCCGGCTGGCATGCAAGGCTGGCACATTGTGCGCGCCTTCCACCAAACTGGTCGCTGCACCAGCTGCGGCGCTTGCGAACGTGCCTGTCCGATGGATATCAAGATGACCTATCTGACCGAGAAACTTAACGAAGATATGCGCCAAAAGTACAACTTTGAAGCTGGGATGGACACCAAAACCCCACCACCTTTCTCGACCATCACGCTGGACGACAAATCCCGCTTTATAGTTTGAGGAGAGCTAAAATGAACCTGATCCTCAAAAAAGACCAACTCAATCACCAACTGAATGCCTGGCGCCAGGATTACGAAGTCCACGCGCCGCAATCTCTGGAGAATTACACCCATTTTCTACCCCTGCAAGATGAATTTGAACTTGCACTCGATAAAGCTCACAACACGCGTATTCCGCCAAAAGCCCTCTTTTTGCCGACCTCCGAGGCTCTGCTAAAATTCACACGTGTTGGCGGTTACGAACAAGTTCCCACAGAAACTGCTCCCCGTCTCATTTTTGGCATCCGTCCCTGCGACGCGCATGCCATGACCATGCTCGACACGGTTTTTGAGCAGGAACGCTACACAGACCCACACTGGCAAGCCCGCCACGACGCCACGCTTTTGGTCGGCCTTGGCTGCCACGAACCCTGCCAGACTGGTTTCTGCACAACAGTCGGCTCAGGTCCCTTCAACCACGCTGGTCTGGACGCAATCCTGACTGATCTCGGCGAGATCTTCCTGGTGGAAACCCTCACAGAAAAAGGTGAACGCCTTTTTAGCCAACTTGAAACTGCCACTGAGGAGCAGAGTACGCAAGCAAGCGAGCTGCAGCAAGCTGCCGCGGCAAGCATGCCGATTGCCTTTGAAAAAGAAGGCTTGAAAGAAAAGCTCGACCAAAACTTCGACAGCCCCTACTGGGAAGAAGTTTCGCGCTCCTGCCTGGGCTGTGGAGTGTGCACTTTCCTCTGCCCCACCTGTTTCTGCTTCGACATCGTCGATGAAGCCCAACGCGGCGAACGCGTGCGCAACTGGGACACTTGCATGTTCCGCACTTACTCCCTCGAAGCATCCGGGCACAATCCGCGCCCCAGCCGCGTGGAACGCACCCGCCAACGCCTGAGTCACAAATACACCTATTGGGTGGATCAAATCAACCAGATCGGCTGCACAGGCTGCGGCCGCTGCGTGCGTTATTGCCCGGTCGGCTTAGACATCCGCGCCATGCTGCGCAAAGCCCAACAACTTCCAAGTGAGGTAGCCCATGTCTAATGAGGCTCACAGCCCCTATCTGCCTATTCCCATGCATGTTTTGCATGCCTATTACGAGTCTAATGACCGCTCCCTTAAAACCCTGGAGCTGAGTTTTGACGACCCCCAGGATGCCCGCGAATTCTTCGCTGCCTACAATCCGGGTCAATTCTGTCTCTTGAGCGTCATCGGCAAAGGCGAGTCCGCTCTTGGCATCGCCAGCGCCGCCTGGGAAGGCGATTTCGTACGCTTCACCGTCCAAAAGATGGGCTCCGTAACGACTGCCTTGCATGAACTCAAACCCGGCGATCCAATCGGCATCCGCGGACCGCTTGGCAATGGTTTTCCACTGGAAGATTGGAAGGGCAAGAATCTGGTCATCATCGGCGGCGGGTGCGCTTTTTCGACCCTCTATGCCCTTACCAAACATCTGCACCATCCTTCCAATCGCGGGGATTACGGTAAAATGACCGTCATTTACGGCACCCGCACCTCCGGGCTGTGCATGTACAAACAGGACATTGCCGCCTGGCATCAAAGGGATGACATGGAAGTGCATCAAGCGATTGACGTTCCGGAGCAGGATTGGCTTCACCATGTTGGCTATGTGCCTGATGTGGTCAGAGAAGTCCAACCATCTCCAGTCAATAGCGTTGCAGTTGTTTGCGGTCCTCCAATTATGACCAAATTCACCCTGCCAGCACTGGTCGAGCTTGGGTTCACCCCCGAAACCATTTTTACCTCGCTCGAAAAACGTATGAAATGCGGCGTCGGCAAGTGTGGACGCTGCAATCTTGGTCCAAAATACATCTGCAAAGACGGTCCGGTCTTCAGCCTGGCTGAACTAAACAACCTGCCAGCAGACCTTTAGGAGAAAAATGAGTCGCGGTATTCCGAAGAAAACCAAAACCGAACACGAAATGACTATCGCGCGCCCAATGGTGACGCGTAATTACCTGATGCGCTGGGATCTCGACCGCTGTGTTGGCTGCCAAATTGGTCCGATTGTCTGCCCCAAAGGCGCCCTCACACATGTGGAGGCGGAATTGCAAGACGGGCGCATCGTTAAACGCGCATCAGTGGACGTGGATGAGAAGAAATGTGTCGCCTGCGGTACCTGCGTGGTATCCTGCCCCACCCATGCCATTTCGCTCACCATCAATGGCAAGCCTGAAATTCCGGTCATTGAGTACGGCGCTTATCCCGAATTCATTACCAAGACCATCTTCCGCAAGGAAAAGTTTGATTTCTCGCTCAAAGATTTCATCATTGAAAACTGCCCCACCGGCGTTATCAGCTACGATGAAGTACGCGAAACCATGCGCGTCGACTTCGATAACTGCATCCACTGCCGTCAGTGTGAAATCGCCAGCAAAGGCGCCTTTGAGGTCCGCCAGGCATGGGTCGGCTCGGTCGAATTGCACCGCGAACGCTGCGTGGAAGGCTGCCTGGCATGCGCCGATATCTGCCCCACCCGTGCCCTGCACATTGATGAAGCCGGTGTGCTGGTTTTGGCGGACTATTACTGCATCAAGTGCGGCGCCTGCATGGAAGTTTGCCCCGTAAAAGCCGAATATATAGAAGAACCCTTTGAGTTTGAATCGCAGGGTATGACCCTCCAACGAACGCTAAAAAAGTTGACAAACGCCGAGAAACTGCCGGTTAAAGTAGAACGCTGGCGCGTAAACCACACCGAAGTTTCCAGCGCTTCCTGGATCGAGGCACTGCGAAAAGTATCGGATGACAAAGCCAAGTCCGTTGAGATTGACCGTAAGCGCGCGCTGCGCCGGGCTGATCTGATCGACGCGCTGCGTGGGAATTTGCTTGCAAAGGCACAACTCAAAAAAGAAATAGAACCATAGCTTTTTTCTCAATCAGGAGGAACCTGATGAAATTACCACAATTTCTGATGTTGATACCATTCCTCAAAAAGCTCATGGTTGAGACCTCTGCTGAGGCGTTTCATAAAGCCTGCAAGCTTCTGGATCAAAATGGGATCAAGTACCGCATTCAGACTTTCCGTTTTCAAGGCGCCATCGGCACGGGGCTGCAATCCCGCTCTTATATGGGCTTCAATGTCTCCCAAAATAAATGGGGTGCAACCACATCCCTTTCTTACGCCATTTATGTTCGTCACAAGGATTACGAAACAGCACGCCAGTTGACTGACTCAATCAAATTGGGGTAAGTCGTGCTGCTCTGGAGGTAGGGCTCCAAAGCCGTGCCGTGCGGTAAAGTCAAAAGACCAACCCGTGGGGCGGTTGTATTCAGGATTGTGTTCGCCTTGCTTGAAGATCAAGACCCGGGCTTTTGATCTCAGCCGGCCAAAGTCACGCAAGTTCGGTGTAGTTGTGATCAGGTTTCTGAACGTGCCGGTATTGATGTAGTAAGTTTCAATCCCCTTTTCTACCTTCATCAACTGCACGGTTGGATTGTGCGTATGCCCCGAGACGATGCACCTGATGGGCGAGTTTGGTTTGCGTAAACATTCTTCTTTGAGAATGATGTCCGATTGATCCTCAATTTTCGACCGGCGAGAAACCGGAGACAGCAAAGTCTTGATCATCCAGAAGGGCAGCCCTCCGCGCCAAAGCCGCGTTTTCAGGAGAGCCTTCAGGCTGGCAGCAGAGAATCCCGTCAAACCGCCAAAAGTGATCATCTGGCTGCCAATTTGCGGGGAAAAGGCGAGATCGTCGAGCATTTCCACGAAGACCGGCTCTATTAGCTGCCAGACTTCTTTCATGGAGAACCCGGGGGTAGAGAATAAAAAGTTGATCAACGCGTTCGAAGGTCTAACGTTATCGAAATCGATCAATCGTTGGAACATGACTGAGAGATCCTGGTTTTCCAGAATATTATCTTCACTGTAGTATTCCTTGAATAGGATTGGCAGTTTTGCCGCAATATCCGTGGTCACAATATCCCCGAGGTTAGGTCTGTCGTAGTATTTTTTATCGATCAGGGTAGGAATTTCAGGCCATAGGCGCACATCCACCCCAAAGTTTGCCGGGTCATACTCGTGCCCATGGCGAATCAGAATTTTTGTTTCACCATTTGTTTGATGCAGGTACTGATTATCAAACGGCAGATCAGATGGCTCCATCCCCAGGAAACCGCGGGTACGGTTGCGCACACGCCGGCTCGCGTTCAGTAATCGGTCGTGGTTTCCGGGAATGTAATGGATGCGGACTGGTCGGCGCAATTGGACTGTCAGATTACGAAAAATATCCAGAGTAGCCGCAACGCGCCGATCCGCAGCAATCGCATCCATAATCTCATTGATCCGCGCTTCCAACTCGCTGCCCTCGGTGACCTCATCATTGTGCGCGTAAGGCCGCAGGTGATCTTTTTGCCACAGTGCTGACCGGGTGATCTCAAAAATATCGCCAGCCAGAACAAGGTCGATGTCTTCAATGTTGTCGTTGCGGATAAACTCGTGAATTTCACTGAAGAAAGCGCGGTAGACCTCAGGCGGCAGATTGTGATTAAAGGAGTGCTCACCAATCGCCAGTGAACTGCTTTCCGCGAAATGCAAATCCGACATTACAATGATCACTTTTTTCTCCTGGGACTATTGTATTACAACACCCGCCTGATTTTGTTCAAAGTAGCACATTCAAAGTAGCACTTAACTACGGAACTTGAAGCCTGAATGCGCCCGATTCTCTTGTGCCGACGATTAGAACATGCGCATCCATCGGATCAAACGCCAGCGCTTGAACTGTCCATTCAAAGCTATGCGCATGCCAATTTACACCGCAGTCCTTCGTGGTCCACAATTTTGTGCCCCCACCCACTGCCCATGTACATTTGTCGCCTTGTGAGCTTGCGACAGTTAGATCGCTTGAAAAGAAGTTCCCAATCCCTTCCGGCAATCCACTCAAGCCAATAAATGATGCTGAAGCCCCTTCTGTTGAGGTTTGCATTTTACTTAAGCCTGACGAATCGTAATTGAAAACTCCACAATCACCGACCTTGTCGCACGCAAAAACCTTCACATCGCCTTCAGGCGTCTGCACCATTTCTTGAACCGCCCAAGTCTCCAGCCCGACCTGCTCCCACTGATCTCCTCGCAATGCCCAGAAGCCTGATCCAGCAGTGCCCAACAGCAGTTGCCCAGCCTGTAAGCCAATACCACTTGGTTGAATAATACTGTTTACTTCATTCCAAATAGCCTCATCTGGCAGCAGAACCCGCCCTCTTACCCAGTTTATGCCTGCTTCCACATCCTCCGGAGGAGCTTCAGGTAAGGTGACAGCTTGCCAGGTCTGCCCATTCCAGACGTCCATCCATCCACGCCCAATGGCAAAAAGCTGCTCGTCTGCTAATGCCAGAGAGACCACATCCAGGCTGGTCAAGCCCGCGTTCATGGGTTCCCAGGTATCACCTGAATCTGAAATCTTAAAAACTCCCTGCCCGTAAACCGCCCCTGCCAGCATGTCAGCTTCACCAGGCATTACCGTAAGACCAGTAATAGCCGTCAATCGCATATCAGCCATGATACTATTCCAGTTGGAGCCATAGCTGCTCGAGCGGAAAATGCCATTGTTCTCAGTGGCAGCATACCAGCGCTGTGGATTGCCATCGGCAATCACAAAGTCATACAGGCGCTGCCCAGCCAGACCGCGCGGAACCCAACTGGCAGCAAAATCATCCGAACTGTACAGTCCATTACCGTAGGTGCAGCTGAAAACCCGCTTTTGCTGCCTGCCAAAGGGGTCAAGATAAACTCTGTATACCTCCACGTCTTCCGGCAACCCTGCACTACTCATTACCCACGAAGCTCCGCCATTCCAGGTGCGAAAAATCCCTTCTCCATGCCAAACACCGCCATAAACCAGCCCTGCGTAGGCATTATCAATGGCGAAAGACCGCGCCGAGGGGTCAGTTACGCCCGTATTGATTGGGCTGAAAGTTAGGCCGCCGTTCACGCTCTTGTAAAAACCGTGTTCGTGCGCCGTCAGATAGACTATATTGGAGTTGTTTGGGTCAATATCCACATCGTAAAAGTAGTCTAGCTTTTGGTCGTAATAAGTATCGCCCGTATAAAGAACAGTCCAGTTTAAACCACCATTAATACTACTCGCAAGGTAACCCATCAAACTTCCACTGATGCGAGAGACAACGAATATTCTCTGCGGATTGGCTGGATCAATCTCGATATCGTAGATGATGTGGTTATCGAGCACACCCCCATTTGAAGACTGCCAGCTTTCCCCAGCATTGGTCGATCTGTAAATCCCTCCCTTGTAGGTCCCCGCAAAAACGATATTTGAACTGGTCGGATGCGTCGCGAGCGATTGGATGACCAGGTTTCCCAATCCCACGCTTCTCCTGTACCAGGTCGTGCCCTGGTCAAAACTTTTATAAACACCGCTGCCATAATGCCCGGCGTAGATATTGTCGTTCTGACCTGGGTCGATCGCGAAAGAAGTGAAAGTACCCCCCACCGGACCAACCGGCGTCGCTTCTCCTGTCCGGATAAGTGGAAAATAATAAGTGTAGTTTCCAGTTGGGAATGATTGGCTAAAAACTTCGCTGAATCTAAAGGTGGTTGATATCAAACTGATCAGAAACGCGAAAAAAATCAGCCCAAAGACACTGAATCGCAGAGAACGAGAGCCCTGCAAATGATTTCGCATATTTCCTCGCAGTTTACACTGCAACTCCCGTGCCCGGGAGGCCCTGATTATTTTAGGCGAGAACCTTCCTGAAGGCTTCCAGGCCGACTTCCACAGCCTTGTCGCTGATGTCGTTATGGGTCACCATGCGATATTCCCCATGACCCGTATCATTCAGCAAAACGCCTTCCTTCTTCATTGCCTCAAGGAATTCTTGCATGGATAGCCCCACGCTTTCATCCAGTTGGAAGAAAACCATGTTGGTTTGGGGTGAGTTTTTGGTCAGGTGAACTTTTTCAATGTCTCCCAACCCTTCCGCCAGTAAAGCCGCGCGTCGATGATCCTCCGCGAGCCTGTCAACCATCTCATCCAACGCCACGATCCCAGCCGCCGCAATAATGCCTGCCTGGCGCATGCCGCCACCAAGCATTTTGCGCAAGCGCCTCGCCTTATTGATGAAATCTTTATCACCACACAGAACCGATCCCACCGGGGCGCATAAGCCCTTGCTCAGGCAAAAGGTAATCGAATCAGCGGGGGCAACCAGCTTACTGGCGGGTAAGCCCAAAGCTACCGCGGCATTAAAAATTCTCGCTCCGTCCAGGTGCAAAAGTAACCCGTGCTCACGCGCAAACGCAGCCACGCTTTCGGTATATTCCAGGCTCAGTGGGATGCCGCCGCAGAAATTCTGCGTGTTCTCGATGATCACCAGCCTTGAAGTCGGTTCGTGGTAATCGTCCGGATTGCGCAGAGCATTCTTGAGGTCGGTCAACGCTAAGGTTCCATCTGGTTGGTTTGGGATAGTGTGGATCACCACGCCTCCCACCGCCGAGACGCCGCCGGCTTCATGCAAGAAGGTGTGACCCTGCGTGCCCATAATGGCTTCTTCACCCCGCGCGCAGTGCGCCAAAACCGCCAACAGGTTGCCCATCGTGCCCGAAGTCACAAACAATCCACTTTCCTTGCCGAGCATATCAGCGGCTTTTTCTTCCAGGGCATTAACGGTTGGATCTTCCCCATAAACGTCATCCCCCACCTCGGCGCTTGCCATTGCCTGCCGCATTTTTTCAGTTGGATGTGTGGTTGTGTCAGAGCGAAAATCAAAATATTGCATGGTCTACTCCTTCTCGAGCGTGGTTAATATTTCTTTGAGGTCTGCTGCCAGAGGCGCTGTGAACTCTGTCGGTTCTTCATCGCCTGGCAGTTTGATAGTCAGCTTATGGGCATGCAAAAAGAACCTTGGAATATCGATCGATTTCTTTCGACGACCATAAATCTGGTCCCCCGTGACCGGGCAGCCAAGAAATGCCAGATGCACGCGAATTTGGTGGGTTCTGCCCGTCAGGGGTTGCACTTCCAAAAGGGTGTGATTCCGATAAGTTTCAAGTGTGTAGTACTCGGTGATGGCAGATTTGCCCTTATCTCCATATACCACAGCCATTCGCTGCCTTATTTTCTCATCCCGACCGATTGATGCCTCAACTCTTCCTGTGGGAGAAGGCGGTTCACCGTCCACCAAAGCCAGGTAGGTTTTTTTGGTCTTGCGAGATTTGAATTGGCGCACCAGCCAGCTATAAGCCGCTTCGTTGCGCGCCAGGATCAGCACTCCGGATGTTTCTTTGTCCAGGCGATGCACAATTCCAGGTCTCGCTGCCTCACCCACGTGGGCAATTTCAGGCCAGCGGTGCAAAATTGCGTTCACCAGGGTATCCTGGGTATTCCCAGCGCCGGGATGCACCACCATACCAGCAGGCTTATTGACAACGATCACATTTTCGTCAACATAGATCACATCGACTGCAATGGCTTGATGCAGCAGTGGGGTCTCTTCCTGGGTTGGAAGGGAGTAAGCGACCACATTGCCCGGTTCGAGCTTAAAGGAGGCTTTGTGTTGAACCTCCCCATCTACAATGACCTCACCTTCCGAAATCAATTGCTGGAATTGGGCACGCGAAAACTCTGGCTCAGATTGCGCCAGGAATTTATCGAGCCGTATTGATTCTTCCCCTTCGTAATTCAATTCTCTAAGCATCTTCTCCAGATTTCTCTTCAGGATCCGTCTTCGATCCATTTTTCTCTTTAATAATCATATCCAGCAGCATCAGTCCAACTCCGATCGTAACACAAGAGTCAGCCACATTGAAAATCGGGAATCTGCCCACCGCAATAAAATCCGTTACAAATCCCAGCGTAAACTGGTCAACCAAATTACCCACTGCCCCGCCCAGCATCAGGCTCAGGGACACTTTCACCAGTACGTCCTTTATTTCAGTTTTTTGATAGAAAACAATGATAAATATTGCAATCAAGATTCTCACAACAGTTAAAACCGGACCAGCGTTTTGAAAGCTTCCAAACGCGGCACCGCGGTTTTGCCAGTACAAAAAACGAAAGAATTCTCCAATCGCTGGGATGGGTGCCCAGGCTTCGCCCAATGCAAGGTTCTGCCTCACCAAGGCTTTCGTCAGCTGATCCACTACGATCACCGCGTTAGCAATCAGAAACAAGAAGCCGTTATGTTTCAGGAATTTCTTCACTCGCCCGCTCCTTCCACAGCTTGCAGGGCAAAGTGCAAATCTTCTCCATCAAAAACGTCATGCGCCTGGGCCAGTCCATGCGGCAAGGCTTCGTCCAGAACTGCCAGCGCCAGGGTTTCTGCAGCGATATAAGCTTCATTCTGTTTGACCGCCTCACTCAAAGCAGCCGTAGCCTGATAGTAAATCTTAATTCTATCGGCAATATCCATGCCTAGACTCTTACGCTGATCCTGCACCCGGCGCACAAACTCCCGCGACAGACCTTCGTAGAACAAGTCCTGGCTGATGGTCGTGACCAAAGCCGCCAGGTATGGACCATCCGTCGCAACAGAGAAGCCTTCTTTCGCGGTGGCATGCACCTCTACTTCGTCGGGCAGGATTTCATAGTGCTTGCCATCGACCTTGACCACCAGGTTCAAGCCAGCCAGCAGCCTCTCAGCGCTTTCTTTTGCGGGCAAATCGAGGATTGCCTGCCGCACTTTTGGCGAGAGTCCTCTATATTTTTGACCCAATTGTTTGGGCAAAGGATTCAGAGTGTACTCAACTGCTTCTTCGCTTCCTCCCAACACCCTGACCCGCTTCACGTTGAGTTCATCCTCGAGAATTTCCCTGAACTGCTCCACCACTTCCAATTCATCCGCGCTGCCAACCGCAAAAGCAACTTCCGAAAGTGGCTGACGCACCTTCACGTTGGATTTGTTGCGTGCGGCATGCCCAAGCGAAGCCAGTTTCATCACAACTGCCATCTGGTGGTTGAGCGTTTCATCGATCATGCTCAAGTCAGCCTTAGGCCACTCAGCCAGATGCACAGAAATTGGCGCCTGTTCATCAGAAGACCTCACCAGGTTTTGGTAGAGCGTCTCTGCCATGAAGGGCATGGAAGGCGCTAACAGCTTGCTGACAGTCACCAAAGCTCGATACAAGGTTTCGTAAGCGGCAGACTTGTCGGCATCCGATTCACTCTTCCAGAAACGCCTTCGCGAACGGCGCAGGTACCAGTTGGAAAGGTTATCTACAAAAGCCTCAATTGGGCGGGTAGCCCCGATCACGTCGTAGGTTTCATAGGCTTTAGTCACATCTCTCACCAGGGCTTCAAGTGAAGAGAGCAGCCATCGATCCAAATCTGAAAATTGGGGAATCACCGAAGAGTCAGGCGTCCACTTATCCAGATTGGCATAGGTCACAAAGAAAGAATAGGTATTCCACAGCGTCAACATGAAGCTGCGCACCACCTCGCCTACCAATTCCGTGCTGAAACGGCGTTCGTTACCTGGAGGGCTGGATGTGTAGAGATACCAGCGCATCGCGTCAGCGCCATAAGCGTCGATTACTTCCCAGGGGTCAACCACGTTGCCCTTATGCTTGGACATCTTCTGACCTTCCCCATCCAGGATCAAGCCCAGGCAGATGACGTTCTCGAAACTGAGATTGTCGAAAACCAGCGTGCTGATCGCCAGCAGCGAGTAGAACCATCCGCGGGTCTGATCGACGGCTTCACAAATGAAATCAGCAGGGAACTGCTGTTTGAAATCATCCAGATTCTCAAAAGGATAGTGCCACTGGGCAACGGGCATCGCGCCTGAGTCAAACCAGACGTCAATCAGCTCGCTCACACGGCTCATTTTGCCTTCCTTGCACTTTGGGCAATTAAAGTGCACCTGGTCCACATACGGACGGTGCAGTTCAAGGTCGCTTTGATCCTCACCAGTCAACTCGCTGAGCTCGGCAACAGAACCGACACAGTGTTGATGCCCGCAGCTTTCGCAAACCCAAACCGGCAGCGGCGTACCCCAGTAACGGTCTCGCCCCAAAGCCCAGTCCACGTTGTTTTCAAGCCAATTCCCAAAACGCCCTTCCTTGATGTGCTCGGGCACCCAGTTGATCTCCTGGTTTAGTTCCACCATGCGTTGCTTCACCTCACTGGTGCGGATAAACCAGGTGGATCTCGCCATATACAAAAGCGGCGTGTCGCATCGCCAGCAGAAGGGGTAAGTATGCGTCAGCGTTCCACGGTTATAAAGCAGACCTCTTACCTTCAGGTCTTCCATGATCAAAGGATCGGCATCTTTGACAAACATTCCAGCCCAGGGTGAAACGGCTGGCTTGAACTTGCCCTCATCGTCGATCGTCAGCAGGACCGGCAGATTGTACTCCTTGGAAACCTGCATGTCATCCATACCAAATGCTGGAGCGATGTGCACCAATCCGGTGCCGTCACTGGTGGTGACGTATTCGGCATTGACCACGTAATGAGCTGGTTTGTCGGGCGGCAGGAATGAGTAAAGAGGCGCATACTTCTTGCCCTCAAGCGCCTTCCCTTTCATGCTCTTGAGCACTTCCACCTTTTTATCTCCAAACACCAATGGGATCAGTTCCTTCGCCAGGATCAAGCGTTCTTCAGCCTCACCCTCAACCCTGACCATCACGTAATCCACATCTGGATGGGCGGCGACAGCCACATTGCCTGGTAGTGTCCACGGAGTGGTTGTCCATACCAGCAGATAGGTATTCGGCTCATCCAGCAGAGGTAAACGCACCGTGATGCTGGGGTCAACTGTGTCGGCATAGCCTTGCGCCACCTCATGGTTCGAGAGCGGTGTGCCGCAGCGCGGGCAGTACGGAACTACTTTGTAACCCTGGTAGAGCAAATCCTTATCCCAGATCTGGCGCAGCAACCACCAGACCGATTCAATATAGGGATTCGTGTACGTCACATATGCCCGGCTCAGGTCCACCCAATAGGCGATCCGTTCGGTCATTTTTTCCCATTCCTGGATGCGCGAGAAGGCAGATTCGCGGCATAGGGCGTTGAATTTTTCGATGCCGTATTCCTCGATCTGGCTTTTCTCGGTGAAGCCCAGCTTCTTTTCGACCTCGATCTCCACTGGCAGCCCATGCGTATCCCAACCGCCGCGTCGGTCAACGAAGTAACCTTGCATCGTACGGTATCTTGGGAACATGTCCTTAAACGCGCGTGCCAAAACATGATGAACGCCGGGTTTTCCGTTGGCAGTTGGCGGACCTTCAAACATCACAAAGGGCTCACGATCCTTACGGTCGTCTGATGATTTCTTGAAAATCTCGTTTGTCCTCCAAAAACGCAGGCGCGCTTCTTCCTCCTGCTGGATATTCAATCGCGATGACACTGGTTTGAACATAATTACTCCTCTTGCGGCTGGTTCTCACCAGCCTGAAAATAAAAAAGCCCGTCCCACTACAGGGACGAGCCGAAACTCGCGGTACCACCCCGCTTCTCAGCTATGCTGAGCGCTTGTCGCATGCCCTTTTATGGAGCCTGCACCCTCTGTAACGGAAGGGCTATCCGGCGCGCTTACTGCCGTCCAACGGGTTCAGCTTGCGGCTCTGGAAGGATTTTCATGCAAGCGGTTCTGCCCGGCTTCCACCATCCCGGTTCGCTTTCAGCCTGCCTGCAGTACTCGTTTCCGTCTCTGCCGATCAAATTATAATTATCTCATAGCCGTAAAAGCTTGTCAAACTTTGCTCGCAAAGTGACAGTAAGAAATGAGGACGACCTGGTAATGATAGGAAATCCATAGAGCCTCGCTGAATTTCGGAGTCTTGGTTGTTCTCCTAACGGTTTGTTTAGCCGCGGGTAAGTGGCAAAAGATACATTCCAATATGTAGAAGAACCCCAATCCAGAAAAGAGTCAATAAGTTTGTACGACCCCTACCGGTCACTACATGCTTTATTGGGCTGCCTTTTTGCCTTAGACGACTTCCTGAATATCGGAATATAACGTTGGTCGAGCACTCTGTCGCAGCCTAAATTTCGTTCCATGATTATGCCCTGATCGAGCGTCAAAATCTACAAGCACACTTCCCTCCACAAGGGCTTTGACAAAATTATCAACACTAAAACCCCTTAAAATCAATATGCGATTGTAATGAAAATATTCCTTTTGGCCATCTTTCATAACTTCTGCTTGAACATAAAATGTGTTCAAAAGTTTTGTGCCTGCTTTGTGATTCAAATCATCAAAACCCCAATATGGTTGGGGAGATAATTCACCTAATCCAACTCGTTTTTTGACTGATTCTAGCCAGTCTGCATGGCGGGAATCTACCTTGCTCGAATCAAAAGATATTAATACTTTCCGATTGATTTTGTCAATTTCCACCATAAGAGAGTGTTGAAAAACAAGTTCAAAATTGACGTTTTAGGCAAAATATGATTCAATTAGAACAGTCTAATCCCAACCCTGAGAGGCAACGATGGAAAAACAACGGTATACTGAAAGCGGCGAGAATTCCTTTTAC
>DDWY01000008.1 GCA_002347705.1 Anaerolineaceae bacterium UBA2274
CCTTGCGGCCATCAGCAGCATTGCTCCGCAAACTCCCCTGGCAGGCGGCTTGTGGGTTTTCTGTTTCGAGGGTGATTTCGTGATTGCCCCGCGGGCGTATCAGCATCAGCATGCGGATTTTCCGCAGCTCTCAGATACTTCCGGCTCAAAACTGAAACGCGGCGGAAGGCTTGCGCTCAATGCCGGTTGGTACCTGACGGCGGAACTGATTGACGACAGACAGTTTAAAGCCTTGCCCGAAGCGCTCAAAACGCATCCCCTGCACGCCTGGCTCAACCCGCTGGATCTTGAATGGCCGCTTGAAGTCCGCTCGATGCAGACCGGGGAGAGGTGGTCTCCTCTGGGGATGGCATTGAAGCATCAAAAATTGAGCGATTTTTTTGTGAATCAAAAAATCCCCCAAACAGCGCGGGCAAGCTGGCCCTTGGTGCTGAGTGGAGGATCTGTTCTTTGGGTGGCTGGGCTGCGTATTGCTCAAGCCTGGCGCTTGCTGGGAGATGAGAGAGAAATTCTGCATCTCCAGCTGCACGTGCCCACTGAGCTAATTGATCCAGAAAAACTGAAGTAACTTCTCCCGGATAGCCGGAAAATTGGGGAAAAGTACGGAAGCACCACCGTAGGTGGTGCCAGGAACGGCGTCATCAGGTGTCAGGCGGTAGGTTGTAAAGTCCATATTTACGAATTTACTTGCTGGTAAAGCATAAAGGATCGTATCCGGGAATTTCATGTCCGTCTGGACTGTCCTGAAGATAGCCCGGATGACGTTGTCCAGGTTCAGGATCTCGGAGGGTTTGAAGGCCTTTTTTGCCATCGCCTGGATCACTTCCTGAGCGCGGCGTGTGCGGTCGAAATCAGATGAATTCAGGCGCGCGCGCACATACCATAGCGCTTCGTCTGAGTTCATCGGCACTTCGCCCGGCTCCACCACGCACCAGCCCGAATCATTCATGTGGCATTCATCTTCCATGTGTTCCCCCACATCCACAACGATCCCATCCAGCACGTCGATCAGATGTTTAAAGCCCTGGAAGTCCACCATGGCGTAGTGATCAGGTCTGAAGCCAAAATTGACCGCAAAAGTGTCGCTCAGCAGCTGCCAGTCGCCGTAAGGAAAGGCGGTGTTGAGGCGCTGTTCACCCAACCCAGGGATGTTGACCCACAAATCGCGTGGGAAGGAGATCAGATGCACCTCGTTGGTGCTGGTGTTCAACCCCACCAGCAGCATTACATCGGTACGGTAGCCCAACTCGGGGCGATAATCCGAGCCAAGCAGCAGGACCGTCTTGACTTGGTTGGGGATCTGGATCGCGTTGGGATTGTTGGCAAGCCAGGGGTCTTCTGCGTTCCGGTCTGGCGCTTGCCACAAATTGGTCATAAAGCCGGGATTGCCGTTGCGCATCTCGTTGACGCTCACAACTGCCAGTAGAACAAAAAGCAGGGCAGCCAAAGCAAACAGCACGCCCCATGGAAACTTATGTTTCCGTTGATTTTTAATGGTATATGTCATATTCACTTCAATTCAAATAGATTTTATTGGGCTGCTTCGCCTTCAGCAGCTTCTTCTGGAATGGGATAGCCATTCTCTTCTGCCAGGCTGTGCAGTTTATTACTCACTTCACGCCAATGCACCTTGGAGAAGCCAAGTTTCTGGCGGATCTTGTCCTTCTCAACCCCGTTGGAAAGGTCAATCAGGGCGCTCGTCCAATGCAGCATGTTAAAGGAGATATGTTTTTCCATGTTGGCGGCTTTGGTAACATCTTCAAGCAAGTATTCCAGCCGGCGCTGTGACCAGGGAAAAACCTGGTCCTTGATCTGATACTTTTCGGCATAGTCCTGGTAGGCAGCTACCCAGTTTGCGGAAACTTCCACTTTGCGTTCCTTGTAGCGATAGCGCGACTGTCCATAGCGCACGTAAATGTAAGCCTTGTCGGGATTTTCGATTTCGAGATGGTTGGTCATCAGGCTCAGGCATTCACCCTTTTTGATGGCGGTTTCAAGCACAAGCAGCATCAGGGTGTAGGGACGCGGGTCAGGATTAGCGGCAGTCCTGAGTCCGTCAGCAGCGTCGAGCGCCTGGGTGTATTCGGAGGGAGTGAGCACAGTTGGAAGCGGGCTGATAACCGTTTTGTGGATCACTTTCTCGGCGGGGTCAGTGTCGAGCACGCCGCCTTTCACCAACCAGCGGAAAAATGACTTAACTGAGATAATTCGACGGGAAAGGGTTTTGGGACTGCAGGAAACTCCACGGTCCGTTACAAGCCATTCCAGATAATCTTCAAGGTCTTTTGTGGTGATGTCGCCGATAGTTTTATCGGTAGGCAAAAAACTTTCCAGCAGTCCTAAATCGGCAGTGAAAGCTTTGAGCGTATGATGAGACCTGCCCTGATCGCGCAGGTAGATTTTCCAGGCCTGTATAGCAGGCTGGAGAAGGGTGCTCTCCTGGATGTGAGCGCTAACTGCTTCAGATTGTGCATTCATAATGACTCCAACGTTTCGTATAGTCAAATAATTGAACTTTAAGTTTAGTCTGCAAGCGAGGGTTTGTCAACCGGGACAACTGGTATATTATGCGCAGGTCAGTTATGTGTAGGTCAGGTTGCGTTTTTCAACCTGACATCACACTGGCTTTCTCAATCCTTAAAAATTATTGCATGTATAATCAACGGGAATACTTCGAAAACAATAATAGCTAAACAGGCGAAATATGAACATTTCTGATATTTTCAAACACAAAAAAGTCTCCTATTCGCTGGAGATCTTCCCTCCGAAAAAGGATAGTTCCTATAATGTGATCTATAACACTTTGCTCCGATTGCGGGGTTTGCCGGCGGATTATATCAGCGTCACCTACGGCGCTGGCGGTAGTCTGGCTCAGAGGGAAAAAACAGTCGAGATCGCGTCCTTGATCCGCACCAACTACCACATCGAACCTGTGGCGCACATCACTTGCGTCAATTCAACCGAGCAGGATGTGATCCAGACGCTTGAGAAACTGAAGGAAAACCAGGTGATGAACCTGATGGTCTTGCGCGGCGATATCAGCCCGGACGCGCCTCCCAAGGATGACTTTCACTACGCCAGTGACCTGGCTGATTTCATCAAAAAGCGTGAGCCTGAATTCAATCTAATGGGAGCTTGCTATCCCGAAGGGCACTACCAGGCAGCTTCTCTGGAAGAAGATGTGCAAAATCTGCATCACAAAATCGCTAATGGCGTGACGCACCTGGTAACCCAGCTGTTCTTCGACAATGAAGCCTTCTATCGCTTCAGGGATCTGGCAACAGCCCAGGGAATTGACGTGCCGATCGTGGCTGGCATCATGCCCATCACCAGCTCCCGGCAGATCGAACGCACCGTGGCGCTCTCCGGGGCGAGCGTGCCGGCAAAACTTTCGCGCTTGTTCAGCAAATATGCCAACAAGCCTGACGCGTTGCGCGACGCCGGCATTTTTTATGCCATCGAACAAATCATGGACCTGGTCGACAACGACATCCGCGGCATTCATCTCTACACGATGAATAACGTTGAGACTGCCTACAAAATCAGCGAGGCAGTCCAGAACGTCATCATGGCGGAAAACCTTTCCTAATAAAAAGCCCGGATATCCGGGCTTTTTGTATCCATTGAAAATTATCATTGGTTGCGATAGAGTGCTTCGTTCAGCATGTTCGATATCGCGTAATTGTCGGGCATCAACACCATTGCCCCTTCAGCTGTGATCCAGTTGTAAACCATCGCGGGCGTGACCGCATATCTATGGACATTTTCTGAGTTCATCAGGGATGAGGCCATTGGCAGCAACGGCAAAGCGTCCAGCAATTGCACATCCGTATCCACATACTCGCGGTAAAGCCCGTAAAGCTCAGGCAGTTTGATGAGCATGTTGAGGTTGACCGCCTTGCGGAAAATCGCCATCACCACGTCCTGCGCGCGCCGGTTGCGGTCAAAATCGCTGGTGGTCTTGCGCGAACGCACGTACCAGAGGGCTTGTCCGCCGTCCATATGTGTTTCACCAGGCTCAATGATGCACCATCCGGATGGATTGGTCTCACAGGCATCCTGCAGCTCTTCGGTAACATTGACATCGATCCCACCAAGGCTGTTGACAACGTCTTTGAAGCCGTTGTAGTTCACCATCATGTAATTATCCGGACGGATGCCAAAATTGACCTCGAAGGTTTGTGCCAGCAGCTCAAAGCCGCCCAAAGCCCAGGCAGTGTTGATGCGGTTGGACCAATAACCAGGGATGGTGACATAAAGGTCTCGCGGGAAGGAAATCAGGCTGACCGTTTTATACTTGGGATTGATGGATGCCAGGATGATCACATCCGTGCGGAAGTTATTGGCGCCAAAGTCATCCACCCCAAGCAGCAGGATGTTCAATTGGTTTTCGGGCAGTTCGCCAACCGGAATAACCGGCACAGGCGTCGGGGTGAGAACGGGTTGTGGTATCAACTCGATCGTGCCGTCTTCGAGAATGTTTGCGAATGAATTGGGTTGATAAGGCGTAGCAGTGATCTGATAATCCCTGAAGCTGACCTGGTAGGGGGAGGTGTCCGAGCTCGCCATAGCTGCCACGATCACGCCCGCAAAAATGACTCCCACAAAAGACAAAGTCATGACAAATAAGACTGCCAGAGTGATGGATTGGTGTTTTTTCAGGCGCATTGGGCTCAGTGTTTCTCCGGGGAAGATGTAGCAAGATTACTGCCAGCGTCTTCGCTCCCACTATTTACGGGGATTGCAAGGCGGTGGATGGTCAGCGTGTCGGGCACGGAGTGGATCCACCAGTGACCGCCCAGGCTCTGAGCCAGGTCGACGGCTTCCCGAAGGGCACCAGGCACGCCCCAGTTCTGAGCGGCAGGATCGCTATCTGCCCTGAGGTTCTCAAGGAAACTTGTTTGGTCTTCAGGTTTCAGCCCGGAGCCAGCATCGCTGACACGGAGTTCTACATAGCCCGGATGATCCTGGGAGGGCAGCAATTCCAGCAGGACTTCAGAGCCGCTTTTGCTGACGGTCAAAGCGTTTTGCAATAAGGCTTTGCTCAGCTTGAGCAATTGCGTTTTTGTCTCCGGATCAGGTTCTGCAGATAAAGTATTTTCTAAACTTACTTGGATTTGCTTCTGATCATATTCCAACTTCAAACCGTCAATCAAATCCTGCAGTTCCTCGCTCAGACTGGTATTGCTTCTACTTGCTGCGGGGGAGGAGCCTTTAGGATCCATCTGCTCGAGCATGTTGCGAGCCTGGTCCAGGGCAGTGCGAAGCCCCTCTACCTGCAGGGAGTTTTGCGCCATGGAAAGCTCCAATTGTTCTTTTTCGAGCCTTAGGGCTTCTGCCTGGGCAATAGTCGCCTCGTTCTGCCGCAGGGTGGTTTGCAGCTCCTCGAGCTGCTCCTCAAGCGCTTCCTGACGCGTGAGCCATAATTCCACTTCTGATTCATGCGTCTGGCTGTTAATGTGAAGTTCCTGCTCCAGTTGTTGCAAAAGACTTTGCGACTGGATGAATTGTTCAACGGTTTGCGCCCTGTCGCGCTGGACCTGGTTCAGCAGTGTCTGCAGGCGTTGGGCAGAGGTGGCTTTTTGCTCGATATCCGCCGCCTCATCCAGGATTTCGTTGACTTTTGGAGCGATAACGCCCAGCCGGTCAAGATCTTTGGGGTTCCAGCTTCGCTCGGTGTAGGGGCTCAGGCAGAGCAGCCCCCGCGCAATCGGCGCGTCGATAGGATTGAGTGGGTAGAAAAGCAGGTTGCCTATTCGGTTGTAGCCGATCAATTCCATCAGGCTGGACTTTTCTTTGGCGAGTTCCGCGGCTGTGTTGGAGACTAAAGCTTCACGATCTTCCAAATGCGCGCTCAGACCAGGAAAATTCGCTTTGGAGAGTTGTATGCTGCCGACAAAATCTTCACGGATCAGGTCATAGCTGTTCACCAGCGTCAGGCTCTTGTTCTCCGGCTCAGTGACCAGAAATCCGCACAAGTCTGCCAGCAGATACAGCCCGAGGCTGTGGGTCAGGCTGCGTTGGATCTGGGTGTTGGTTTGCTGCAGGCTGACGTCCAGCAAACGGGCTGCAACCTCCCCCGAAAGTTCGCGCCGCTCAGCGGAAGCCGCCAGAGGCTGTGGGGTTGCTTCGGGCTTTTTGCGCTGCCATGCCAGGCTGATCAGCAGCGGGTAGTAAAGCAGTTGGCTGACCATGACCGAGGCGGGCAGGCTGCCTGCATTGGGTAGCGCCAGGTAAAAAACATAACCCATGGCAGCCAGGACGAGGATAATGATCCCTTCAACCCGGTCTGAGTGGTCCAGCCTAAGGTAAACGATTGCCCCAAGCGCGATGGTGAGCAGGGTCAATCCAACCCAAATCTGGTCCAGCCAGGAACCATTGAAACTCTGTTCACCAGCCAGAGGCAGCCACGTCAGTGTGAGAATGCTGCCAACCGTCAGGATGAAAACGGTGAGCGCCCACACGAGCCATCCATGGCGTTCCTGCCCCTGCGAGAAGAGCGCCCGCAACAGCCAGATGATGCAGACCAGCGTCAATGCGCGGAAGGCGATCGGGAAGATCTGGTTGAGTTGTGTAAAGCCCTGGTAGATCATCAGGCTGAGAGTCAGCAGGGTAAACTGGCTGAAAAATATGACCAGCAAGCTGCCGCGCAGAGCCAGATTATTGGAGGGATTGGCGCGCCGGAAAGTAAAAATCGCCAGCCCCGCGGAAGCAAGCAGGATGGCGTAATAGAGCAGTGCATAGGGATACACCGAAAGAACCGGCAGAATGTCGAGGATGGGTGTCATAGCTCGTTGCCTTTTTTGCTTCTATGTTGCAAGAATTGTACCGCTGTATCTTTTATTGGTGATGATAATGTGATTTCAGAGTAGGGTGGGTTGGCGTCACGATCTCATAACCAACCACAACATCGAGAAAGCCAACCCACCTTGCAGCTTGTTTTATGTAGGGAACACGGCCCTGCCCTGGCAGCGAAGCAGATAGGGTGTCCCGTTCCACCTCAAACCCGGAACAACGCAAATCCGTTCCCTACCACGATGGGCTCATTTATAGAATCGTAGGCCGGATTGCGCTTTTCAATCCAGCAATTTCATCACCGCGAGCCGTTGCCGTAGGTCAGGTTCCCCTCTCGAACCCGACATTCGAGTCTATCTCTGTCATCGCGAGCGAAGCAGCCTGTGCCCGCGAAGCAGGGTATGGCGATCTCTCTTTCTTCTTTCGATCCAAAAAAGCGAGGTTGCCACACCCCCTTCCCGTGATCCAAAGCATGTAGCGGTCTTTTAACGAGGGTTCGCAATGATAAAGAAGCTGTCGTTGCAAATAAAGCAGCCTGTGCCTCTTTATCTGTCATCGCGAGCGAAGCAGCCTGTGCCCGCGAAGCAGGGTATGGCGATCTCACTTTTTTTAAACCAAAAACAAAGCAAATTTACCGCACACCCTTTCTGTAAGCCAAAGCGTGTGGTGGTCTTTCAGCGAAAGTCTGGGGTGACGGAATCTGATTAAACCTACCCCAACTTGCTCACCCCATACCTGATTCGTCGCAGCGATTCTTCTCTTCCCAGCAACGCAGCCAATTCAGTAGCACCGCCGGGGGAGGTTTCCTGCCCGGAAAGGGCGGTGCGGATGGGCCACATGACCGTCCCCACCTTGAAACTCTGCTCCTGCGCGAAAGCTTTCAGCACCTCAAACAGACTCTCGTTGCTCCAGATCTCGAGGTTTTCCAGCAGGGGCACAACCGCTTCCAAAACCGCACGGGAGCTCTCCAGGGTCGATTTCGACTTCTTATTCTCAAACATTTCCACGGAATATTCCGGCAGCTCAGCCAGAAATCCAACCAATTGCGGGATGTCCGTCAGAGTTTCGGTGCGAATCTGGATCAGCTGGCTGATTTTTTCAAGGTCAAAACCTTTTAAACCTTCGGGATAAAACGGCAGGGCAATTTGGTGGAAGGCTTCAGGGCTGAGAGAGCGGATATGCTCACCGTTCAGCCAGCGCAGCTTGTCCATTGAAAAGGCGGCATTGGCTTTGTTGATGCGGTCCATGTCAAAAGCCGCGATCAGATCTTCCATCAGGAAGAACTCGCGCTCGTCCCCCGGGTTCCATCCAAGCAGCGCGACATAATTCACGATGGCCTGCGGCAGAAAACCCATCCGCACCAGGTCCTCAAAAGAGGGGTCTCCCTTGCGCTTGCTCATCTTGGCGCCATCCTCGCGGATGATGTGAGGCAGGTGGATGTATTCCGGATGCTCCCAGCCAAAAGCTTCGTAAAGCAGGTTGTATTTTGGGGTGGACGAGAGATATTCCTGCCCGCGGATCACATGCGAAACTTCCATCAGGTGGTCGTCAACCACATTGGCGAAGTTATAGGTGGGGAAGCCATCGGATTTGAGCAGCACCTGGTCATCGAGCTGTTTATTTTCGATGGAGATATGCCCATAGACATGATCATCAAAACTGCTGATGCCTTCCAGCGGAATGCGTTGGCGCACAACCGGCACCAAACCTTCCGCAAAGCGGGCTGCCACCTCCTGCGAAGTCAGTTTGCGGCATGGGTCGCGGTAGCCCTCCACGCGTTCATTGCTGGCTTCGAGGGCGGGTTTGTCTTCCTTACTGCAGAAGCAGTAGTAGGCATGTCCGCTCGCAATTAATTTCTGCGCGTAGTCTTTATAAATTGGCAGGCGTTCGCTTTGCACATAAGGGCCAAAACCACCGTCCTTATCAGGACCTTCATCGTAGCTTATGCCAGCCAGGGCAAGCCCGCGATAGATCGCCGCGACTGCCTCAGGCACGTTGCGGTTCTGGTCGGTATCTTCGATGCGCAGGATGAACTTGCCTTCCGCCTTTTTGGCGATCAGATAGGCGTAAAGGGCGGTGCGAAGGTTGCCGATGTGCATGTAGCCGGTAGGGCTGGGAGCAAAGCGAGTTCTGAACATAAATACTTCCTGTTTTGTTAGTTTCTGGCCTGAATCCTACCATAATCAGAGCAAATCCCGCGTGAGGACTAAAGCCCTCTTGTACGGATGGGGCTTGCTCCATCCGCCAATGCCTAACGTCAGGTTCAACAGCGGAACCTGACCTACGCCTTGCTCCATCCGCCAATGCTCCTAATATCAGGTTCAACAGCGGAACCTGACCGACACCTCGTCCACCAATGCTCTTAATGTCAGATTCAACAGCGGATGCTCTCAGAGCACGATGACCTGACCTAAAATTAACGCTATCAGCTATCAGCTATCAGCTATCAACTATCATCTATCACCTTATTGACAACTCTGTCGATGGCGATCAAGGACGTACTTGCGCAGATACTGACCAGTGTAGCTTCTTTCGATGTGGCATAAATCTTCTGGCGTACCCTCCGCCAGCAGCTCTCCTCCGCGGTCGCCGCCTTCAGGGCCAAGGTCAATGATCCAATCCGCCACTTTAAGGATGTCCAAATTGTGCTCAATGATCACAACCGTATTACCAGCATTCACCAGGGTCTGCAGTACCTCGATCAGCATATGCACATCCGCAGCGTGCAGCCCAACAGAAGGTTCGTCCAGCACATATAGGGTCTTGCCTGTGGCAACCCGCGAAAGTTCTTTGGAGAGCTTCACGCGCTGCGCCTCCCCACCCGAAAGTGTTGGAGCAGGCTGCCCAAGGCGTATATAACCGCAGCCAACATCCTTCAGGGTCTGGAGTTTGCGACGGATGCGCGGAAAGGCTTCAAAATACTCCAAAGCGCTGTCAACCGTCATGTTCAACACGTCCGCGATGCTCTTATCTTTAAAGCGTACCTGCAGCGTTTCGTGGTTGTAGCGGCTGCCGCGGCAGACCTCACAAGGCACGTAGACATCCGGCAGGAACTGCATCTCGATCTTTAGTTGCCCTTCCCCGCGGCAGGCTTCACAGCGACCGCCCTTGACGTTGAATGAAAAACGTCCTTTGTTGTAGCCGCGCAGTTTTGAGTCAGGCAAACTGGCGAACAGGTCGCGGATCATATCGAACATGCCAGTATACGTAGCAGGATTTGAGCGCGGAGTGCGGCCAATGGGGGATTGGTCAATGTTGATGACCTTGTCGAGATTTTCAATTCCCTCGATACGTTCGTGCTTCCCGGCGTTGGTATGCGCGCCCATCAACTTACGCGCCAGCGCGTTGTAGAGGATCTCCACCGTAAGGGTCGACTTGCCTGAGCCTGAAACACCGGTCACGCACACAAATTTGCCAAGCGGAATCGTAATATTCAGGTTCTTGAGGTTGTTTTCCTGGGCACCAACGATCTTCAGGCTTTGCCCGCTGCCGTTGCGGCGATTCGCGGGGATGGGAACAAACTTTTCCCCGCTCAGATATGCGCCCGTAATTGATTTGGGAGAGGCTTCGATCTGTTCTGGTGTACCTTCTGCCACCAGGTAACCGCCTTCTTCACCCGCGCCAGGCCCCAAATCTATCACCCAATCCGCCGAGCGAATGGTTTCATCGTCATGTTCCACCACCAGCAGCGTGTTGCCAAGGTCGCGCAGCCCTTTGAGTGTCTCGAGCAGCCGGCTGTTATCGCGCGGGTGCAGCCCAATCGAGGGCTCATCCAGAACATAAAGCACACCCATCAGCTTGGAACCTACCTGGGTCGCCAGCCTGATGCGCTGCGCTTCACCGCCGGAGAGGGAAATGGCTGAACGTTCAAGCGTCAGATAATCCAAGCCCACGTCCACCATAAACCCCAGCCGCGCGTCGATCTCGCGCAACAGTCGCTCAGCAATCAACATCTGGCGTTTAGTCAGGGGAGAATTTTGTTCTTCCATCAGGCGATGGACCCAATCGAGCGTCTTATTGATCGGCCATTCAGTTACCTGGATGATATTCTTGCCGTCCACGGTCACGCCCAAGGCTTCCTTGCGCAAACGCTTGCCATGGCACTCCGGGCATGGGTTGAGCGAGATGAAAGCCCCGATCTTGGAACGAATCCATTCCGAATCTGTGTCTTTGTAGCGCCGTTGCATATTGCCGATCACGCCCTCAAACGGAGTGCTGAAGGTACTCTGTCTTCCAGTCCGTCCGATGTAATCGACTCGGATCTCCTTCCCCTTGGTTCCATAAAGCAAAAGATCAAGTTGTTTTTCGTTTAGTGTGCTGATCGGTTCATCCACGCTGAAACCAGCATGTTTTGCCAGGGCTTCAAGCATTTGCCAGGAATAGCCTCCAACCTCGCGCGGGGTCCAGTCGGGCATGGCAATCGCGCCATCACGCAGGCTTTTGCTCTTATCAGGGATCAGAAGCTCAGGATTGACTTCTTCCAAAGCGCCCAGTCCCTGGCAGACCGGGCAGGCACCATGGGGGGTGTTGAACGAAAAGGTTCGCGGCTCAATTTCTATGAGCAGGGAACCGTGCTCAGGGCAGGCAAGATTCTCGGAAAACGGGATGTCTTCCGGAGGGTCTGCGCTGAGGTTGTGGATGGTTAGATAGCCCTCACCATATCTCAAAGCAGTTTCAACCGAGTCGGTCAGGCGGGAAATCATGCTGAGGCGTTCATCTTCAGTTTCAGGCGCGTTGATCACAAGACGATCAACAATGGCCTCAATCGTATGTTTTTTATAGCGATCCAGATCCATCTGTTCGTCAAGATTGAAGACAAGCCCGTCCACCCGCACGCGTGTGAAGCCGCTTTTGCTGATCTCGTCAAAAAGCGCCTGATACGTGCCTTTGCGTTCCCGCACCATTGGTGCCAACACCAGCAGACGCGAACCTGCCGGCAAATTCGTGATCGTTTCAACGATTTCCTGCGCTGATTGCTTTTGAACCGTTCGCCCACAGATCGGGCAGTGCGGCACGCCCGCTCGGGCAAAAAGCAAACGGAAGTAGTCGTAAACCTCAGTAACCGTGCCAACGGTGGAACGGGGATTGTTTGAGGTCGATTTCTGGTCAATCGAAACCGCGGGGGAGAGCCCGTCGATCGAGTCCACATCCGGCTTATCCATCTGCCCCAGGTATTGACGGGCGTAGGAAGAAAGCGACTCCACGTAACGGCGCTGCCCTTCGGCAAAGATTGTGTCGAAAGCCAACGAGCTTTTGCCCGAGCCCGAAAGCCCGGTCATCACCACCAGCTTGTCGCGCGGGATTTCTACCGTAATATTTTTGAGGTTGTGTTCACGCGCGCCAACCACGCGCAGGTTATCTGTAGGCATAATCTGGTTAATCTCCAACCTTTTATTATATCATTTGTTCTATGAATTAACGCGATTTTTAATGCACGCTTTTTAATGCCAGGGATGGATAGGGTTAAGGGAAGTGTAAAACTCGCTTAGTCAGCAGAGATTCCGTCGGACTGAGAAGCCTTGCCTCGCGTCAGAAAAGGACTCAAGGAGAGCCCGACGAAAGTTGTCAGCCAGAAAGAGATCAGGCGAAAGCCAATCACTGCCACAATGCTGATTTCCTTGGGAACGCCCAGACTGCTAAAAATGGCAGCCATAGTCGCTTCAATCACCCCCACACCTCCTGGCAGTATGAATGCGATCTTGGCAATCAGGAAGGGAATTCCATATCCAGCAAAGAGAACCCCAAAATTAAGTCGATAGCCAGCGGCAAAGAATACCAGGTAGAGGCAGGTCATATCGAAAAGAATATACGCAAAAGCGCCCAGCAGAGGGCGGAACCAACTGCCTTTGCGCAAGGACTTCCACGCCTGGAGCATTCCGTTGACATTTTGCTTAGTCTTTGCGGGATCGTAGGGTTTCTTGCGTAATCGCGCCCAATGCCAGAGCGCCCAGTTGGCTACCTTGTAAGTGGTAGCCGGGAAAACAAGAGCCAATAAATAAATATAAGTGAAAATGATCAGGAACAGTAAGAAAATGCCATATTGTATTAGCTGTGCTTGCGTAATCCGATCGGTTAACGCCAGAAAAGCGATCCCAACAACGGATACCAGGATAATTGCTCCATTGATCAACATAGAGGGCAAGATTCCAGCAATCGTCGCGCTGGATTTGCTGGCACCGTTTTTATTGACAAACCGGTAAGTCGCCGCTGCAGCGCCTATCCAGCCTCCTGCCACCAGTCCGATGCTGAAGGAAGACATTGCGATCATTGCTCCGGTGACAATGTTCAGACGGTGGTTGTGAAGATCTAATAAGGCTTGCAGGCAGTAACCATAGCCCAAATATGCCAGCCCTTCAGCCAGAACAGCCAGGGCAACTGCCCACCAGGTCATCTCGCGCACCACTTCAAACGCATGGCGGATGTCCATCACCTTCGGCAGCACCAGGTTTACTGCCAGCCCAAGCAGCACCATAATGACGATCACTCGCCAGGTCTTTCTTTTGTTTTGAGGTTTCTCTATCTCAAAATCGTTCACGTTTTTCCGATCAGTTTTCCGCAGTCGCGGTAGTTTAAGTTCAATAAAGAGCTTGAACTGCAATTCTCACACCAAAGGGCTCAACTCTTTAGCGATTTTACACCAATCAGCCATATTTATACTTGCAATTTTTTCAGCATCCTCGCGGTTACAATAAAACAAATGCTCATGCTGCATGTTTTCAAACATGCAAAACTGCTTGAAAAAGAAGGTTAACATGAAAAGCTATCGAAAAGAATTAATGATGCGCATTCCCGGTAGACGGGCATTCGTGAACATCACTCCGGAAGTTGAAAGAGCCCTTGCTGAAAGTGGCATCAGAGAAGGTTTGGTGTTGGTCAATCCGATGCACATCACCGCTTCCGTTTTCATCAACGACGATGAGCATGGATTACACCACGACTATGATCATTGGCTGGAGCAGATCGCGCCGCATGCCCCGGTTGGGCAGTACCGCCATAACGACACCGGTGAGGACAATGCCGACGCGCATATCAAGCGGCAGATCATGGGGCGCGAAGTGGTTGTCGCGATTACGGAAGGCAGGCTTGACTTTGGCACCTGGGAGCAGATTTTTTACGGGGAGTTTGACGGCGGACGCCCAAAACGTGTGCTGATTAAAATCATCGGCGAGTGAGTGGGTGTATAACTTTTTAGGTCTTTAGTTTTGAAAAACAACCTCCCTTTGGCTATAATTTGTTTAGACACATTAAAAGACCAGAAAGAGAGAAAATATGATCCATCACACTTCAACAAAAGAATCCTGGATGAAAACCCCAGTTGAATTGCCTGAACTTCCCTGGGCGAAGGATGCTCTTGCACCCATCATTTCCGAAGAGACCATCAACTTCCACTATGGCAAGCACCACAAAGCATATGTGGACAAAACCAAAGAATTGATTGCCGGCACTGAGCTGGAAGGCAAGAGCCTTGAAGAGGTCATTATTGCCGCTGCGGCTGCCAGACCCGAGAAGCAAGGTTTGTTCAATAATGCCAGCCAGGCTTGGAATCACAATTTTTATTGGGATTGCCTCACCCCCGCTGAGAATTCGAAGATGCCCGAAGAGCTTGCAGCCCTGCTCGTGCGCGACTTTGGCTCTGTGGAGGAATTCAAGAAGCAATTGGTAGATGCTGGCATGACCCAGTTTGGCAGCGGCTGGGCTTGGGTAGTGCTTGAAGACGGCAAGCTTGCCGTTGGCAAGACCCCCAACGCCGATAATCCCTGGACTGACGACAAAAAGGCGGTGCTTGTGCTCGATGTCTGGGAGCACGCCTATTATCTGGATTATCAGAACGCCCGCAAAGCTTACCTCGACAAAGTCGTGGATACGATCATCAACTGGGACTATATGCTCCAGAACATCAAGAAGTACCTTTAATCTACTCATTTACATGCAAAAAGACGGGCGTAAGCCCGTCTTTTGTGTCCTGATCTGGATATAATGACCGTTTGTCATTGCCAGGCACAAAGCAATCTAAACTGTCTGCACACCAAAAGCGGTAGAGATCTGCAATCACACATTGGTTCTTATCCGTCATTGCGAGGAACGGAGCAATCTAAACTGTTTGCATACCAACACTCTGAGAGGTGCGAAAACCGCAAGCCTCTTCCGCTTCGCGAGGAACAACCGTGATTTCACCCTCCCGCATGCCTGGTATTCCACCATTCTAGATTGCTTCACAAAAGAGGTTCGTAATGACATCTTGGTTGTCTTTATTAATCTGTCATTGCGAGGAACGCAGCAATCTAAACTGTCTGCATACCAACACTCATAAATGTCCGAAAACCGCAAGCCTCTTCCGCTTCGCGAGGAACAACCGTGATTTCACCCTCCCGCGTGCCTAATATTCCACCATTCTAGATTGCTTCACAAAAGAGGTTCGCAATGACAACTTAAACGACAGGCGCAAGCCCGTCTTTTGTGTGCGGCATGATGTCCTGCCTACGAGATAATCGTTGCTTGATCGTGCTGGTCTCGGAATGATAACGGACACCTGGGGAAAGAAGTTTTGGCCGACTATTCGACTATTCGACTATCACCTTCTCCCACGCACCAAGTCCACATCCGTGATAAGATTGCCCCTTTGAGGAACATGCTGTGAACCCAACCCAAATCGGAGAATTTTCTGCGCTGCTAACTGCCTTTTTCTGGGTAATTTCCGGCACCCTTTTTGAACATGCCGGCAAGCGTACTAACTCGCTGGCGGTCAGCTTTTTGCGCATGATCTTTGGTCTGGTTTTGATAAGCGTCTTCCTGTGGATATCCCGTGGAAATCCCTTTGCAAACGATGCCTCGCCTTCTGCCTGGTTGTGGCTGTCACTTTCTGGTGTGGTTGGTTTTGTAATCGGAGATATTTTCCTTTTCGAAGCCTATGTGCGCATCGGTACGCGCATTTCGCTGCTGATGATGAGCCTCTCACCAGTTCTGACCGGTGTGTTGAGCTATCTCATCTTCGGCGAGGTTCTGGAACCACTGGCTGTTGTGGGTATTGCCCTTACCCTGGCAGGCATCGTTGTCGTCATTATGACTCGTGGGGAAAAGAGAAATCTGAAGTTGCGCGTAAATTCTTATGGAGTCTTTTGCGCTTTAATGGGAGCTGTTGGTCAATCCGTTGGCCTGATCCTGAGCAAACGGGGCATGGGAGATTATGATGCCTTTGCAGCCACCCAGGTGCGCATTATCGCCTCCATCGCTGGCTTTAGCCTGTTCTTTCTGATCGGCAACCACTGGCAAAAGCTGCGTGAGCTTCTCAATGATCGGCAATCTGTGCGGATGACCGCTGCCGGGGCTTTGTTCGGACCGGTGCTGGGGGTTGGGTTTTCGCTATTGGCTATCCAAAATATACCGGCAGCAATTGCAGCAGCTATCATGTCGATCATGCCTGTCCTGATCATTCCGGTCAACTGGCTGGCTTTCAGAGAAAAAATTAAGTGGTTTGAGGTTCTCGGCGCAATGGTGACAGTGGTTGGCGTGGTCCTGCTCTATCTGTGAGTGTAGGCCAATAGGCATGAGTGCTCAGTCTGTAGGGAACTGGCCTGCCTGTTCCTCTGGATTGCGCAGCACCTGACCCTGAGTGTAACGAGTGCGCTTAAATCCGGCTTTCTTTTCTTCTGTCATTGCGAGGCACGAAGCAATCTAAAATGTTTTCTATTGTGGAATGTTAGCGATCCAAAAATTACAGCTTCTGAATTTTGGCCATAATCTTCTGACCTCAAATGATTTGGTACGCCAGCAGTTTAGATTGCTTCACAACAGAAGTTCGCAATGACAACATCGTAGGCCGGATTGCGTTTTTCAATCCGGCTCATCCCGGCCTATCACGCAAATCAGGCATAAAATCCAGGTAAGGGCAATTGTTTCTTGTTGGTATTTCATTACCTGATTGTGAATATTATGTGAATTTAGCGACATATGTGGCAAAAAACAGTTCGACCCCCTCCAGCGAAGCGGTGGGAGGGGGGTAAGGGGGGTGGGTCTTTTTTTGAGGAGGAGGTATTTTTCTCTAATAGATCTTCTATTTCGTCACAAAAATTTGGAGCGATCGCCTGTTATCAAGCTCACTCTGGTGAGCTAAAAGGGACTAAAACTAGTACAATTAAAAAATGGAATTCAAACTTCACGCTCCCTACAAACCCACCGGAGATCAACCGGAGGCAATTGAAAAGCTGATCACAGGCATCGAAAAGGGCTACCGCCACCAGGTGCTTCTTGGTGCCACCGGCACTGGCAAAACCTTCACGGTTGCCAACATCATCCAACAACTGCAGCTGCCAACGCTGGTGATGACCCACAACAAAACCCTTGCCGCCCAGCTTTATGCCGAATACAAGGACTTTTTCCCCGAGAACTCCGTCGAGTACTTCGTATCCTATTACGACTACTATCAACCTGAAGCTTACATCCCGCGCCGGGACCTTTACATCGAAAAAGAAACCGACATCAACGAGGAAATCGACCGCCTGCGGCTGGCAGCCACCACCGCCCTCATGTCCCGCCAGGATGTGATCATTGTTGCCTCGGTTTCAGCCATTTACGGTCTGGGCGACCCCAATGCTTACCGCGCGAACGTCCTCCACGTCGAAAAAGGCTCCATTTATCGCCGCAATGCCCTCCTGCGCCAGCTGGTGGATGTGCAGTATCAGCGCAATGACCTGGAGGTCAAGCCGGGCATCTTCCGCGTTCGCGGCGACACCCTCGAAGTGCTGCCGGCATACAGCGAAAAAGAAACCATTCGCATCAGTTTCTTCGGTGATGAGATTGAAGACATCATCCGGCTCAACCCTGTCACAGGCGAGGTCATCGACCGACCCGACCAGGTGGATATCTACCCCGCCAAGCACTACGTCACTGAAGAAAACCGCATCGAAAAAACCCTGCTAGACATTGAAAACGAACTCGAGGAGCGTCTTAAGTTCTTCAATCAAAGCGGTCGCTTGCTGGAGGCGCAGCGTCTCGAACAACGCACCCGCTACGACCTCGAAATGCTGCGCGAGGTTGGTTCGTGTGCCGGCATCGAAAACTACTCCCGCCATATCGATCAGCGCGCTCCCGGCAGCCCGCCCTGGACTTTGCTGGACTTCCTGCCCTCAAACTACCTCATGGTGCTGGACGAGTCCCACATGATGGTGCCCCAGATCCGCGGTATGTACAACGGCGACCGGTCGCGCAAGGAAATTCTGGTGGATTACGGTTTTCGTTTGCCCTCCGCCCTCGATAACCGCCCGTTAAAATTCCCCGAATTTGAGAAGACGATGGGCATCACCCTCTATACCAGCGCCACGCCAGGCCCTTATGAGATGGAAAAGGCTCAACAAGTCGTGGACCAGGTCATCCGTCCGACCGGTCTCTTGGACCCGAAAATTGAAGTGCGTCCCACCGCGGGGCAGATCGACGACCTGATCGCGGAACTGCGCAAGCGTGTAGATCGCGGAGAGCGCGCATTAGTCACCACCCTCACCAAGCGTATGTCTGAGGATATGGCGGACTACCTGCTCGAGTCCGGCTTCAAAGTCCAGTACCTCCACTCTGAGGTGGAGACCTTCGAACGGGTTGGCATCCTGCGGGACCTGCGCTTGGGCGTTTTCGATGTCGTGGTAGGCATCAACCTGCTGCGCGAAGGTCTCGACCTGCCAGAAGTCTCTTTGGTGGCGATCCTGGACGCGGATAAGGAAGGTTTTTTGCGCTCCACCACCGCTCTGATCCAGACCTTTGGGCGGGCTGCAAGGCATATCAACGGGGAGGTTATCCTCTACGCCGACCGCATGACCGACTCGATGAAACGCGCGATTGACGAAACCACCCGCCGGCGTGCCAAGCAGGAAGCTTACAACACGGAGCACAACATCTCACCCGTGGGCATCACCAAGGCGGTGTACGACATTACCGCCCGATTGGCGAACGTGGCACCTGAAGAGAAAGACAAGCCCAGGAATGCCCGCGAACTAGCTGCCAAAATGCAGCAGCGCGAGCTGGAAAAGATGCTGACTGAGATGGAAAAACAGATGAAAGCTGCCGCGGCGGAACTTGAGTTTGAACGCGCGGCCATGCTGCGAGACCAGATCTTTGAACTGCGCGCGATCTTGATTGAGGATTCAGACATGCCACCCTGGAAGAAGCAAAAAGCCCTGGCAGGAATGAATTAATTCAACCTTTCATCACGAAACGTAGGTCAGGTTGCGCATTTCAACCTGACATTACGCGCACTGGATGATGCAGACCTAATCTTTTTTTCAACCGAACTACCCACTTGCTGACATATTTTTTCATATGTCGGAGTGAGACTGCGCAAGATTGACTCTAATCAAAGGCATTTTGGCAGTCTCATTCCGACCTACAACTTACACAAAAGGGTGTGGCAATATTGCTGTTGTTTTTTGGTAAGTGTATAAAGATAGATTGCCACGGTCGCACGCTCCGTCGCGATCCGTCGCGATGAAGGTGTTGAATGTAGATTGTTATACTCCGTTTCGCGAGACAAAGTGCCCGTAGGGCGGGATTGAGGGCACCGAAAGCGATGTGATGGGCGAATGTGTCGTGCCCTCAATCCGCCGACGCAGAGCTCTAGTGCCATTTGACGTCCCACAAATAAGCCGCATCCGGACCCTCTTTCAGCGCAGCTAATAATTCTTGCAGGCTAGCAGACAGGTAGGGTGGGTTGGCGTCATGTGGCATAGGCCAAAACCCTTCCAGCTATAGCCAACCCACCAAAAACGGCTGTCATTGCGAGCCCCTGCGAGCCCTTGCGAGCCCCTGCGAGCCCTTGCGAGCCCCTTCCCGAGCCAGGAGGGTCGCGAGAGTCAGCAGCCCATGTTGTTCATAATCGTGAAAAGCAAGCCTCCTAAACATCCTGTCATTGCGAGACCTTTGCCAAAAACGTTATGATGAGGTGTTAAACAATGATTTGGCAAAGGTCGCGGCAATCTAAAACGTGTGTATTCAAAAAAGAACGAGGGGTCTAAGAAGTATTAAATTTTGTGACCTGTCAGCAGTTTAGATCGCCACGGTCGCAAGCCCCCTCGCGATGGCAGAGTAATTGATCTTACCGTCCTGCCCACCGAAAGCGATGTGATGGGCGAATGTGTCGTGCCCTCAATCCGCCGTCGCCATTGATTTGGGGGGCAAGACGCGTCTATTGCGTAAGATAGCGCAATGGCGGATTGGAAGCACACCAAGGTTTCTGCCTGATGATGTTTGCAGTCCTTCCAATCCCGCCCCACACGTACTTTTTTTGATAATGTTAATGAATGGCAGGCACCCCCCCTGACTCTGCCTGCAATAACGCCTACCGATAACGAATCTCGAAGTCGTGGAATTCCCCCGTGGCAGGGCTGAAGTGATATTTCACATCCCGCACATAAGCCGCATCCGGGCCTTCATGAAGGGCAGCCAGGAATTCATGCAGGCTCTTTGCCTCCCCCTCTGCTGTTACTTCCACTGCTGTTCCCCCTGAGAGGTTGCGCACCCAACCAGTCAAACCCAACGCTACTGCCCGTCGTAAAACAAAAAATCGAAAGCCCACCCCCTGAACCCGACCGTTTACGATTGCGTTCAGTCGTTGGTTTGATGGATCAAAGGCGGATGTTTTACTCAAAAATCCTCCTCGTCCTCGGGGTCTTCAAGTGTGTAACTGTCGTCCAGGCTGCCCTCTAAATCGTCTTCATCATCATCAACGTAGCGCAGCCATTCTTCATCGTTGAAGTCTTCCACATCTTCGTATTCGTCGTCCTCATCGTCTTCCCAAACATCGGCGATGTCTTCGTCCTCATCGTTCAAGTCGTGTTCATGTTTGTAATCGACTTCCATCAACTCGAAATCAATGGCTTCATTGGTGAAATTGAGCATGTCCAGTGCTTCTTCCAGGAGGCTGGCTTCTTCATCATCGTCCGTTTTAGCGAGCAGCTGTTCAAATTTTTCTTCGATGCCTTCGCCGCCGATCTGCGAGAGAGCCCAAATCAACTCGCTGCGCAGGTATTCATCCTTTTCGCGATCAAGTTGTCTCAGCAGGCGCTGCCTGGCAGCACTCAAGCTCAGTTCACCTGCGGCATGGATCGCCTGCCCTCTGACTTCAGGGTTTTCATGATCCAGTTGTTCAAGCACCAGCCCTTCCCACTGGTTGTCCGCGGACCTGCCCATGGCAAACAATGCGCTCTCAAGCCATTGCACACTTTCCTTGGCTGAAGCAAAGCGCAGCAGCGGAGGCACTTCCTCGCGGCTGGAATAGCCAAGCGACTCCAGGGCTCTGCGCCTCACCAGGTCGGAAGGATCTTCGGCATACGCCAGCAGCAGGGCGTCCTCCAATTCGTGATGGATTTCAGGTTTCAGTTCCTCAAGCTCCCCGAGATAGACATAAAACCCTAATGCATTGGCAGCTGCAGCCCGCACAAATTCCGCTGTGTCAGCAGCAGCCAGCAAATTGAGGAGACTTGGGATGAGCTTGGGGTCTTCCGCTTCCAAAAGCAGGCTTATTCCACTCACCTGGCATTCATCATCGCTGTCGCCAAGTGCCATTCGTCCGATGTCCTCGAACATCAGCAGGTCGTCATGCTCTGAAAGTTCCAGCAGGTCCTGCAAGACAGCTCTCCTGCGCGCCACAGGGATGCTTTGCCAAGCACTGGAAAGCACCAGGCGGTCATCAAGGGGCATATCCGAGAACTGGTAGAGGAGGCGCGCCGGGAAGGGCGTTTCCAGATCCAGAAGGGATTTGATCAGGTCGTGAATTGAGCTTGGGGCGTCCATGACAGCTCCTTAAGGGATCGGAATCGGATTTACAAAATCGCGAATAGTGATGATAAAGAACAAAAGAATTAAGAGATAGAAGAATATCGAATTGACGGCATTGGCAACCCCGGTTGGGATGCGTTTGCGTGTTATCGCTTCGATCAGCAGGAAGAAGATTTGTCCGCCATCAAGCGCCGGGATGGGCAGCAGGTTGGTGATGCCAATCGCGATGGAGAGCATCGAGACCAGTGAAAGGCGGGTTATCGGTAAAACTTCGTCGGTCACTTCTGCATTGGTCTGATCGATCTCAGCAGCGCTTGAGAACAAATCGTAGATGCCTTTTACACCGATGACTCTGGCTTCGCCAGGGGCAAGCTTACCTCTGATAAAGTTTACTGGCATTGAAACAGTAGCTTTCACCTGCTGCCAGAAGGTATCAAAAGCCACGCCGATGCTTTGAACAAAATTGAGTTCAATTTCCGGATGCGACATCACAAAACCAATCGCGCCCTGTCCTTCAGGCGGATTCGCCCGTGGGGTCACCAATCCAGTGAGTTCTTCACCATCGCGGGTGTAGGTTAGGGTGACTTCTTGCCCAAGATACTTTTTTGTGGCAGCAACCATGGCATCGGTCGAATCGATCGGGTCATCGCCAAGCCTGGTCACAATATCGCCAGGCTGCAGCCCAATTATCTGGGCAGGGGAATTAGGCGCAACATCCACCACCAGGATTTGGCTGCTGTCAACTGGATTGACCACGTTGAAGAGGAAGATCAACAGCAGAATCCCGAGCACAAAATTCATCGTAGCCCCTGCCACCAGGATCACAAAACGCTTCCACTTTGGAGCCGACATCAAACCGCCCGGCTCACCATCGTCGGTTTCACCCTTCAGGCGTACGAATCCGCCAAAGGGGATCCAGTTCAGCGTGAATTCCGTACCTTTCCGGGTAAAGAGTTTTGCGAGGCGGGGTGGGTAGCCGAAACCGAATTCTTCCACGTCCACGCCCACCATCTTTGCGGCCAAAAAATGCCCGAGTTCGTGCACAAACACGATCAACCCGAACACAAATATAAACTGAATAATCAAACTAAAATTTAGCATGAGCATACTCCTTGCTCGGAATTATACCTATTTTGTTACTGGGAGTCTGTTGGAATGATATTAACTTTCGACAATCACCAGTCTGCGCAGGCAGAGGGTTGCAGACGACATCTTTAGTTAAACAGGCTGATCCTTTTTAGCCAAGGTGAAGGTGCAGGATCAACCCTGAGCTCTATCCAATCCGGCTGACCTATGAGGGTCAGTGTTGGATAAAAAGCTGCATTAGACTTCCATCTGTTTATACCCCCTCCAGCGCAGCGATGGTCGAAGATCCGTGAAGCGCAGCGATGGTCGTAGATCCCTGCAGCACAGCGGAATGGAGAGGGGGGCCAGGGGGGGTGGGTCTTTTCTGGGGGATACAACCATTTTCCAATAGCTGCCTGGCACAATCGGAATATATGGACCCGACTGCGAGTATAATTTGCTCATGCCTGTCATTGTCTCCCTGGATATTGAAACAACCGGTTTGGACCCCAAAAGCGACTCAGTCATTGAGATCGGCGCGGTGAAGTTCAACGAAAACCGTGTTCTGGATGAGTTTTCAACCCTGATCAACCCGCGTAAGCCGATCAATTCGTTCATCACCAACCTCACCGGCATCACGAACGCCATGGTCATGAATGCCCCCGTGCTGGCGGATGTCTACCCGGAACTTGAAACTTTCATCGGCGATCTTCCTATCCTTGGGCAAAACATCGGCTTTGACATTAGCTTCTTCCAGCGCTATGGCGGCTTCAAGAGCAATCCGTTGATTGACACTTACGAGATGGCTGCAGTGCTGATGCCTGGCGCGCCGCGCTACAATTTGGGTTCGCTCGCCTATCAGCTGGGCGTGTTCCTCAGCGACGCGCATCGCGCCATCAACGACGCCCGCGCGACAATGGGCGTTTACAACAAGCTCTACGAGAAGCTCAATCAGCTGCCCATCGACCTGATTGCCGAGATGGTCAATCAAAGTCAGGGCTTGGGTTGGGCGGCAGAGTTGCCCTTCCGCTGGGTCCTGCAGGGCTTGATCCAGCAGGGCATCCAACCCAAACGAGTGCTCGACCAGGAAGGTGGGCTGCTCTTTGAGTTTAGCAAACCGGTGCGCACAAAACCGCTCCAGCCGGACGAGGAACTCAAACCAATAGAAGTTGAGGACCTCGCCGCAATGCTCGAGCCTGGCGGGGCTTTCTCAAAGCACATCGAAGGCTTCGAACACCGTTCGCAGCAGGTGGAAATGCTGCGTGCGGTCGGGAACGCCCTCAACAAAGGGCAGCACCTGATGGTCGAAGCCGGCACCGGCACCGGAAAATCGCTGGCTTACCTCATCCCCGGGGCTGCCTGGGCGCTCACTAACAAAGAGCGGGTCGTCATCTCCACCAACACCATTGCCCTGCAGGACCAGTTAATCCAAAAGGACATCCCCGACCTGATCGAAGCCACCGGTCTGGACATCCAGGCGGCCGTCCTCAAAGGGCGGAGCAACTATCTTTGCCCGCGCCGCTTCAATGCTATGCGCCGGCGCAAGCCCGAAACCCTGGAGGAATTGCGGGTGATGGGCAAGGTTCTGGTTTGGCTGCAAAGCAGCCAGAGCGGCGACCGCAGCGAACTGAACCTGAACGGCATGCCCGAACGCCTAATTTGGAGCCGCATCTCAGCTGAGGACGAGGGCTGTAAGCTCGAAAACTGCCTCAAGCGCACCGGCGGGCGCTGCCCCTTCTACAAGGCGCGCATGGCTGCTGAGAGCGCCCATATCCTGGTGGTCAACCATGCCCTGCTTCTGGCAGACGCCGCCACTGACAACCGCGTTTTGCCTGCCTATAACTACCTTATCATCGATGAGGCGCATCACCTCGAATCTGCCACCACTGACGCCATGGCATACCGTCTGCGCGCTCAGGACGTCAACCGCCTGGTGCGTGACCTCGGCAGCCATGAACAGGGCATGCTGGGGCGGCTGCTTTCTGCTGCCCATACCTTGTTAAAACCTTCGGACCTGGGGGAACTTAACAAACTCATTGCCGAAGCAACCGACCGTGCTTTTCGTTTTGACACAAAAATGACCGCTTACTTTCGCGCGATGGACAACCTCCTGCTGGAGCTGCGCGATGGCAAACCCCTCGGCACCTACCCCCAACAGACGCGCATTCTCAGCGCTGTCCGCACTATGCCCGCCTGGCTGGATGTGGAAATCAGCTGGGAGCAGGCTGCCAGCGACCTCGACGCCCTCCTGAAGATCCTCAGGCAAATCCGTGAAGGTTTGCGTGGGCTCGAGTCGATGGAAAGTGAAGACGCCGAAGACCTTCTCGGCACCCTGGCGATGTTCAACCAGAATCTCAGCGAAATTCGTGAGAAAATAGAGAGCCTCACCATGGATCCACAGTCCGACCAGATCTATTGGGTCGAACTGGATCCCCTCCAGCACCGCCTCACTCTGCAGATAGCGCCGCTCCACATTGGCGGCTTGATGGAAAAATATCTCTGGCACGAAAAAGCCAGCGTCATCCTCACCTCAGCTACCCTCACCACCCACGGCGAGTTCGACTACCTCCGCAAGCGCCTCAACGGCGAGGATGCCGACGAACTGATGGTTGGCTCGCCCTTTGATTATGAAAACTCCGCCCTGGTTTACCTCCCCACCGATATCGTGGAACCAAATGACAGCCACGGTCACCAGCGCACCATTGACGAAACCGTTATTCGCCTGGCAATCGCCAGCGGCGGGCGCATGCTGGTGCTTTTCACCTCTTACGCCCAACTGCAGAAGACCTCCAAAGCCATCCAGGCACCCCTGGCAAAGCACGACATCACTGTTTTCGAACAGGGCGAGGGCGCATCCGCCACCGCGCTGCTCGACACCTTCAAAGACACTCCCCGGGCGGTGCTGCTCGGCACGCGCGCCTTCTGGGAAGGCGTGGACGTCCCCGGCGAGGCGCTTTCAGTGCTCGTGATCGCCAAGCTGCCCTTCGATGTCCCCAGCGACCCGATCATCGCTGCCCGCTCCGAGAGCTTCGACGACCCCTTCAACGAATACAACCTCCCCGAGGCGATCCTGCGCTTCAGGCAGGGCTTTGGGCGCCTGATCCGCACCCAAACCGATCGCGGCGTGGTCGTCATCCTCGATAAGCGTGTCATAAGCAAGTCCTACGGCAGGCTCTTCATCGAATCCCTGCCCCAGTGCACCTTCGTCCAGGCCAGCATCGCCAACCTCCCCGAAAAAGCCGCTCGCTGGCTGGGTCTTTAATGTACGGAACGATTTCGCGGCAATCTAAAATGTGTACATATAAGTATAAAGAGGGGTTTGTATAAGCGGTAGGTCAGGTCATCGTGCTCGCAGAGTATGCGCAGTTCAACCTGACATTATATTGCGGTTGGCTGAACTTTTCCAGCATCCAACGCATAACCAGTCGCAGTAGCACCCAACGCATAACCAGTCCCCGTAGGGTGGGTTGGCGTCTTACAACCTTTTCCGCCGCACACCTCGTTATAGCCAACCCACCGAACCGGAACGCCCTGATCTGGTGGGTTGGCTTTTAGAGA
>DDWY01000097.1 GCA_002347705.1 Anaerolineaceae bacterium UBA2274
ACAATGCGAATGATGTCAAAGCCTTCAGCGAAGGGCCGCTCAGCGAGCGCGCCGTGGCGGATGGCGGTGGCACGCATGATATCAGGAGAAAAATAGTAGCGGCTTGAATAGGTGGCGTATTTGTTCAATGCCGCAATTTTGTTTTCCACAGCCTGCTCTGAAACTTCTGCTAAAAAGTGCGGGAAGAAGCCATAGCTGCTGCGAAGGACATCAAAACCTAAAACAGTGGTGCCGCGGAAGGCACGCGTGGCTTCCTGGGTGACGGTTTGGTGATCCTGGTGGATATCCTGCGCGGTGGGGACAAAGACGATCTCGGGCTGGTATAGGCGCCGAAGTGCCAGCATCTTCTCAAGAATTTCCTGCCTGAAGTCTGGAAAACGTCGGGTTTCGAACTGCCCAAGCTCGATCTGGTCATCCGTTAGACCAAGCTGGTGCATGCTGTCGTAGTGTTCGCCGACAAGATGCAGTAGTTCAGGATTTTTCTGGTTATCTGAGAATGTCATGCAGTGGATGTCGGCTTTGCCAACCATGTCGGAAATAAAAGCACCGCAGCCCAGCTCAATATCGTCCGGATGGGCTCCCAGGAAAAGCAGTGACGCACCATAAAAGGTCATGTTTTTCATATTGCCTACTTTGTGGCGATGAAGCCGCCAACCACTTTGGTCATCACAAGGCTGCCATCAGTCTCAAGGCGTTTTTGAGCGACTGTTTCAATCTGGTTCATTACAATTTCGAACTCGTCGTGGGTCTCAAAGAGTGAGTTCCACAGGCGGCGATCCTCAGACATTGACGCGCGGGTGTAAACCATGAAAGGTTCGACCGATTCGAAGGTCAGGGGGTTCTCAAAGATGTGTTGTTCAGTATTACTAAAGAGCTTCTGCATGGTGTAATAAATGCCAGAGGCATATCGCGAGCTGCCGGGCATGGGGGGGATGGGTTTGCCGGTAGCTTCGCGGATGATGTCGTAAAAGACTTGTTTGTTGCTGGGCATAGGACCGGTGGTGAAGAGGCGTCCGCCTGGCTTAAGCACGCGGTGCATCTCGCCCAGGGTGAAGGGAATGTCTTGCGCGTAGTAAATAGCAAAGCAGGCAGAGATCAGATCAAAGTGATCTGAAGGCAGGTCGAACTTCTGGTTGAAGTCAAGATGCCTGAAATCCACAGCGTTGTTAATCACCTTGTTCTTTTCACGGGCGTCGGCAAGCAGAGACTCGGATACATCTGTGCCGGTGATCTGTGCGTTTCCAGTCAAATGGTGGAAAAAAGAGAAACACTGCTTGCCGGAGCCGCAGCCAACATCCAGAATTTTGATTCCGGGCTGCAGGTTGAGCACGTCCAGCATCCAGGCGTCAATATCTTTTGAGCCGAAGCGACTGTGAATGTCAATGCGTTTTGCAAGGTCGTCGGTGGTTTCTTGAAAATCAATCTTCATATTTTCCTCATTAGTTATGTTTATTATTCATCTAAGTATACTTTGCGGATGGGCAAGTTTCAAGCTGGGCTGCTACTTCACCAATTTAGCGAAGGCTTCGGCAAATGTTTCGATGGATGCCTGGACATCCTCAAATGTTGCTGTGGAGTTAATAGATGGCGTGCCTGCCAAAACCAAATACCAACTCTGCTCGCCGCAAGTAAGGATGCCCATGTCCGAAACGACGGTTGGAGCAAGCATCATTCCCCGTTTGTTGAAAAAAGCACAATCTGGTAATTGGTTTAAGAACTTTCCCAGCAGGATCTGGTCGTTTTCAGTGTATGTGCCCATTAAGCTCAGCAAAAACTGAGTGTTTTCCTGGTTGAGTGCTTTTCCTGTGCCCAGTAATCTAAGAGAGGTGACGAGCTCAGTGGCGGTGCTGGTTCGCGGGTCGTATTTGGTGTTGGTCAGACCCCAGGCGTCCAGTTTCTTTCGCAGTTGGTTATCCCCACGGGCAAAGTATTCCAGCGCCCCAGCAGCGGATTCCTCGCTGTGAACGACCATGGCTTCCAATAAGGCGTCGAAGTTGCGGTCATTGATGCCAGTTGTTTTCAGATCTTCAAGCGTACGCCCTTGGTCCTCCATGATGCTCAGGACTGCCATGGCTGTCGGAATTTTGATCATCGAAGCCGGGTGAAAGGGGATGTCGGGATTGCGTTCAAAAAGGATTTCGCCATTGTGGGCATCCTGGATGAGGATGTACCATTCCACGCCTTCGATGAGCTCGCTCGCAAGGCTGGAGAAATCCTGGCTGGCATTTTGAGTAGCCGTTGGTGAGGGGATTGCTGTGGGTGTTTGACTGGCCGCTGGATGGATGGGCATGATCAGCGTTGGTGTGGCTGGGATGACGGGTTCTGGATCCGAAGCAGGTGCAAGGGTTAAAGTGTTCGCCTGGCATGCCGGGAGGGACAGAATGAGAAGCAAAAGCGCGATCGCGAACTTAGGGCGGAGGGGAGACATGTGTACTTCCAACCTCAACAGATGCGCGGCAGCATCTCGCCGGCGAGCATTTCGAGCACCCGGGTGGTCCCGAATGGCGTTTGGAGCCAGACTTGCCCTTTGGAGGGTTCAAGCACCTGACCGATCACTTTGGCTGCCTCACCATATCTGGTGATATGCATTAAGCGCAATGCCTCATCGGTTTGGTCCCCAGGCAAAATCAGGATCAGTTTGCCTTCATTGGCCATATAAAGCGGGTCAAGCCCCAGCAGTTCACAGGTTTTGCGAACAGGTTTATCTATAGGGATATTTTCCTCTTCCAGTCGGATGTTGACCTGGCTCTGGCGGGCGATTTCCACCAGGGTGGTCGCAAGACCCCCTCGAGTGGGGTCTCTGAGCACATGGACGTCCAAACCGGCTTCTAGAAGTGCCTTAACCAGGTGATTGAGCGGGGCGATATCCGAGCGCACCTGGCTGGAGAAACCGAGGTTGCCGCGTGCTTCTGCCACAGCAATGCCGTGGTTGCCGACTGGACCTGAAATGATGACCGCGTCGCCGGGTTTGGCTTGTTCACCGCCAATTTGGAGATTGCTGTCTGCCCAGCCAAAGCCGGTGGTGTTGATGAAGAGCTTGTCGGACTTCCCTTTTTCCGTAACCTTGGTATCGGCTGCAATCAACTCCACGCCGGCTTCACGGCAGGCTTCGGCGAAAGAATCCACAATCAGTTCGAGCTCTTGAATGGAAAAACCTTCTTCCAGGATGAAGGTGGCGGTCAAGAAACGCGGCTCTGCTCCGAGCATGGCGACATCATTGACCGTGCCGCAAACTGCCAGCCGACCGATATCGCCGCCCGCAAAGAAGAGGGGAGAAACGATATGAGCATCGGTTGAGACTACCAGGCGTTTTCCGGGAGGGGCGTCAATTATGTTGGCTGCATCATTGGCAGCGTTGAGGATGGGATTTGCCAGGCGGCTCTGGAAAACATCCCGAACCAGGTCGTGGGTCATCTGCCCACCACTGCCGTGACCGAGTACGATCTGACCCCGGTCAGCGATGGGAAGCGGGCAAGTGGGACCTTCGAGTGCGGGAATATTTGATTGTTTCATCCAGGTATCCTGTGGTAACGGTAATAAGCGGCACAAGCCCCTTCGGAAGAAACCATGGGCGCGCCAAGTGGGCGGGCAGGTGTGCACTCTTTACCAAAAGCCGGGCAATCGATCGGTTTGGCGATCCCGCTCAACACTTTGCCTGCGATACATAGTGGCGATTCGTAAAGCGGGGTTTGGTCGAGTTCAAAACGAGAGAGGGCATTGAAGCTGGCATATCCTGGTCGCAGCCCAAGCCCGGAAAGCGGGATAGTGCCGATTCCGCGCCACTGCCGGTCCACGGGCTCAAACACTTGTGAGATTATTTTTTGGGCAACCTGGTTGCCTTCGCGGGTAACAAAACGCGGATAAGCGTTTGTGACTTCATGCTGTCCGGCTTCGAGCTGCTGAACAGTCACCAATAAGCCAGTAGCAAGATCAACGGGCTCAAAACCAGTAACGACGATCGGTATCTGGTATTGCTCTGCGATCGGGAGGTATTCGTGGTAACCCATCACCGCGCAAACGTGACCTGCTGCCAAAAAGCCCTGGACGCGATTGGCTGGGTTTGAAAGGATGGCATGCATCGCCGGCGGCACCAGGACATTTGCCGGCAGGATCGAGAAGTTTTTGATTCCGTTTCTGCTGGCTGTCAGTATGGTGCTGGCAATGGTGGGGGCGGTTGTTTCGAAGCCAATGGCGAAGAAAACAACCTGCTTGTCCGGGTTTGCGTTGGCAATCTTGAGGGAATCCAGCGGAGAATAGACCACGCGCACATCTGCGCCCCGGGAGCGGGCAGTAAAAAGATCTGCCTGGTTGCCCGGCACACGCAGCATGTCGCCAAAAGTGGTGAAAATCACATCAGGTCGTGAAGCGATCTGGAGACCTTGTTCGATCGCCTGCAGTGAAGTCACGCAAACCGGGCAGCCTGGACCGTGGATCAGGGTGATTTCAGGGGGTAATAATTGGTCGAGCCCGTACTGCATGATAGCGTGGGTCTGCCCTCCGCAAATCTCCATGATATTCCAGGGTTGGGTCGTGATGCGACGGACCTCAGCCAGGATGGATTTGGTCAACGAGGCATCGCGCAGGTTTGCGGTCGGATCGGTCATTTGCTTTGATCTTCTTCAGTCAGGCGGGCATTGAATGCCTGCAAATCACGCAGGATTTTGAGGGTTTCCTCAGCTTCGGTGTCACTCAGGACGTTTAAAGCGAAGCCGGCGTGCACCAAAACGTACTGACCCAGCGCAACTTCGGGTGTCGTGGCAATGCAGACCACTTGCTCCACGCCGTCAAAATCGACTGCAGCCATCAGGATGCCGTCTTGTTCATGAATTTGCGTGACTTTACCCGGTATTCCCAGACACATATTTACTCCTTCAGATTTCCGCTGACTGCCAGCGCCACCAAGGCCTGTCCCAGCGACACGCCACCATCGTTGGTGGGCAGCTTGTGAGGCCAGAAAACCTCAAAACCTGACGCGCTGAGGGCGCTGATGGTTTGCGTGATCAGGGTTTTATTTTGCCACACTCCGCCGGATAATACCACCTGCCGTAAGCCGGTCTGAGCTCTGACCTGTTTTGAAACCATGGCAGCACAGTCCGTGAGACCGTTGTGGAAGCGGGCTGAAATGCTTGCTGGAGCAACGTTTTGCTTGAGGTCCTCTACGATGGCGCGGATCACTGGTGAAACCAGGATTTGACCATCCTCAATCGGGAAATCGTAACAGGATTGCTCTTCAGGATCGGCTATGGTTTCGAGCGCGATCGCATTTTGGGCTTCATAGCTGATCTGCTGGTGGAGACCGACCAGGGCAGCCACGCCATCAAACAAACGCCCAAGGCTGCTGGTCTTTGGGGTATTGAAACCAGTGCGAACCTGGTTCGCAACCGCTGATCGCTCATTGGGGTCCAGTGCTTGGTGAAAGGGGAAAGGAAAACTGTCCGGGTCAATGCCAGCCTGGAGGAGCAGGCTGAGCGCTATGCGCGCGGGCTTTCGCACGGCCGCGTCGCCGCCGGGCAGAGGCATGTATTCGAAATGATACAGGCGCTCGAAACCCTCCCAATTGGCTAAGAGCAGCTCGCCGCCCCAGATAGCTCCATCGCTGCCATAACCCGTGCCGTCGAACGCCAACCCAATCACCGGCTCCTGCTGTTTGAGACCGTTGTCTGCCATGCAGGAAACGATGTGGGCATGGTGATGCTGCACCTCCACCAGGGGCAGGTTTTCTTCGCTTGCGCGCCTGTGAGCATAGCGGCTGGCAAGGTAGTTCGGGTGCATGTCCGCTGCCAGGATTTCAGGTTTGATGCGGAAGATGTTTTCGTAATGCCTGATGGCATCTTCAAACGCGTTGAGGGTCTCCTGGTTTTCGAGGTCGCCAATGTGATGACTGACAAAAGCGTAGCGGTCGCGCACGAGGCAGAAGGTGTTTTTGAGCTCCGTGCCGCAGGCCAAAGTTGGAACGGCGCTTGTGGGGATTTGGAGGGGTAAAGACGCATAACCGCGGGCTCGCCGCTGAATGTGGGGGACGCCTTTAATCACAGAAACAACTGAATCATCAATGCGGATGTGGATCGGGCGGTCATGCAGCAGGAAGCCATCCCCAAGGGTTGATAGCCGCCTTTTTGCTTCGGCATTAAGATAGGCAATGGGTTCTTCGCTAAGGTTGCCGCTGGTCATCACGAGCACTTTTGGGAAAGCTTCGGCTGGTTCCAGCAGTAGTAGATGCAGCGGGGTGTAGGGCAGCATGAAGCCCAGGCGGTTTTGGTCAGGCGCAACCAAGCGCAACAGTTCTTTGCCCGCTGCCGTTGGCTCGAGCAGCACGACAGGCGCCATAGGTGAGGTGAGTAGTTTTTCTTCCTCCGGGCTGACGCTGGCATACTCTTTTATTATTTCAAGGTCGAAAGCCATCAAGGCAAAGGGCTTACCACTACGGCGCTTGCGCAGGCAAAGTTTTTCAACGGTTTGCGGATTTTGGGCATCACAGACCAGGTGGAAGCCGCCCAGTCCTTTTAGAGCCAGAATTTTGCCCTCAGCCAGAGCTTTTCGGGCTGCCTGGAGAGCCGCTTCGTGTTCTGCCAGCTTTTTTCCGCCCTCCTCGTACCAGACCTGCGGACCGCAAACCGGGCAGGCGATCGGTTGGGCATGAAAGCGCCGGTTGGCAGGGTCCTGATACTCCTGCGCGCAATCGGGGCAAAGCGCAAAACATGCCATGCTGGTGTTGGGACGGTCGTAAGGAATGCCGGTCACAATCGAAAACCGCGGACCGCAATGGGTGCAGTTGATGAAGGGGTAACGATAGCGGCGGTCGGATGGATCAAAAAGCTCGCGGCGGCAATCCGGGCAGATAGCAAGATCGGGTGATACAGGCAGGAAATCGGATGGATCGTCCTGGCTGTGGCGAATTTGAAATCCTGTGTGCGCCTGGTCAGGCGCGTCTTCAAACGTGAAGCTGTCGATTACCGCAAGCGGGGGCGGGTTTTGCCGCAGGTCATGGATGAAAGCCTGTACGGTTTCTTCCTCACCATGCAGTTCAATTTCAACACCGTGCGCGTTGTTGAGAACCCAGCCGGCAAGAGAATACCTTTTAGCCAGGTTGAAAACAGTTGGTCTGAAGCCCACTCCCTGCACGATGCCGGTAATATGAAGCCGCTTATTTACGATGGACATGCCTGCTTACTTTGTTATTATTTTATCGGTCAACCACGCGATCCAGGCGTCAAAACCTTCACCGGTTTTAGCGCTCAGGGCAAAAGTCTTCAGGCCGGGATTTAGCATCTCGACACCCTGCTGGAAATAATCCATGCGAAAGTCGATGTAGGGGCTTAGGTCAATCTTGTTGATGAGCAGCACGTCGAGCCCGCGATAGATGTTGGGGTACTTGTAGGGCTTGTCATCACCTTCGGGAATGGAAGCGATCAGGACGTTGGCATGCGTGCCGAGCTGGAAAGCAGCGGGGCAAATCAGGTTGCCGACGTTCTCAACGATGATCAGATTCAGCGCTTCAAGCGGAAGCTGCGCCAGCGCCAGTTCGATCATATTTGCGTCAAGATGGCATTCACCGCCGGTGTTGATCTGAACTGCCGGGATGCCCGCTGCCGCAATTTTGTCGGAGTCAATTGTGACGGGCGCGGTATCGCCTTCAATTACCCCAAGCTTAATCGTGGCGGGTAAGCGTTTGATTGTTTCGAGGATGACACTGGTTTTTCCGGCTCCTGGCGAAGCCATCAGGTTGATGCCATACACTTGGTTTCGGTACAGGACAGCCTGGTTGTTTTGAGCCAGGCGATCATTGGAGTCCATGATTCGTTTTACAATTTCAACGCGTTGTTTCATCCTGGTTTGTTTCCTCTTTTATGATTTCGATATGATCGACCTGGAACTCTTCTCCACTAAGAATGATAACATTGATACTGCCGCAGGATGGGCAGGGAGTCAGGTCGTCAATCAGCGAGTAAGTTGTGTCGCAATCAAGACATTTCAGCGTCGCTCTCACACGGTTAAAGTGCAATTTTGCGTTTTCGCAAATGGTTCCCTGGCTGACATAGTTCCAATAAAATTGGACTGAATCGTCAACGATTGAGGATAAGGAACCAATTGTAAGCGTGATGTCTGTTACGGCTGTGGCTTTGTTCTTCTGAGCAGACTCCAGCACAATCTTCAAAATGCTCTCAGTTACTGCTAATTCATGCATGTGTGGATTATACCCTCCAAGCCATGGGGGAAACGCCAGTGAAACCAAAATTTCACAGCCAAAAACCGTTGGCGAGCGTTATAATTGCCTGCGAGGTTTCATGGATTCGAATACCGATCAAAGTTCAATCAGCCTGGTAATCCAGGCTGGAGGAAAATCAAGCCGTATGGGGGAAAACAAAATGCTCATGCACTTTTTGGGGGTTCCTCTGATCCAAAGAGTGTATGGGCGGACCAAAAGCATCGCCCGGGAAGTTCTGATCGTGAGCAATGAGCCTGAAGAGCTGGCTTTTATGGATGTCAGATTAGTGAGCGACAGCATCAAGGGCAAAGGGGCAATTGGGGGCTTGTATACCGCCATGCACAGAGCCAGCAGCGCGTATGTGGCGGTGATAGCCTGTGATTTACCCTTCGCGAGTGCCGCGATTCTAAGTGAGGGTGCCAGACGGCTGGAACAAACGGGTGCGGATGTGGCAATCCCGAGGCTGAATGGCGATTTTTATGAACCACTGCACGCTGTCTATCGGCGGGAGACGTGCAAGAATGCCATCCTTCAGGCAATCCAGGCAGACCAACGGCGTTTGATCTCGTGGTTTCCTTCAGTTCGCGTGATTGAAATGGATGACGTCTTATGCAAACAACTGGATCCCTCAGGACTGGCTTTTTTCAATATCAACAATAAGGAAGATTTTTCGCTGGCTGAGCAAATTGAGCTTGGGAAGGCAAATTAAAAAACAACCCCGCTGGTCATCAGCGGGGTTGCTGCAAAACCAACAATTAGTTTACTGCTTCAATCCTGACAGCGGTAACTTTGTACTCCGGAATTTTTGCGATTGGATCCAAAGCCGCTTTGGTAAGGGTGTTTACATTTGCTTCAGGGAAGTGGAAGGTTCCGTAGATCAAACCTTCAGGTACACGATCTGTCACCCAGGCTCTGGCAGTGATGGTGCCGCGGCGTGAGGTCACCTTGACGTGATTGACTTCCTCGTTCAACCCAAGCTGAGCGGCATCTTCGTAGGAAACTTCAATCAGGGACTCCCCATAGATTTCCATCAATTCCTTAACCCGGCGGGTTTGCTCGCCGCTGTGCCAGTGGTAAATGACGCGCCCGGTGGTCATCATGACCGGGTATTCCTCATCCGGTAACTCGGAGGGATCCAGGTGAATGGCAGGTAAGAAAGTGGCTTTCCCCCGGGTAAACTTACCGATATGCAGAATCGGCGTGCCGGGGTGGGTTGAATTGGGGCAAGGCCAGCAAAGGGTTTCGCCTGCATTAAGACGGGCATGCGAGATGCCACCATAACTTGGGGTCAGGGCGGCAATTTCAGCCATAACCTCACCCGAATCAGCATAATTCCAGCCAGCATAAGGAGCAGCATCGATCTGGCGTCCGCCTTGAGCAATGACGCGATTTGCGAGATCGGCTGTAACTGCCCAGTCTGGTCTGGATTCACCGCGGGGGGTGATGGCCTGGCGTACCATTTGCACACGTCTTTCGGTGCTTGTAAAGGTGCCAGTTTTCTCAGCAAAGGTGACCCCAGGCAGGAGGACATCGGCATATTTTGAAGTTTCAGTTGGGAATATCTCTTGTAGAGCAAGGAAATCCAATTCTTCAAGGCAGTGCCGGATGTGGTTTGTGTCAGGGTCTGTCATCATCGGGTTTTCACCAAGGATGTAGAGCGCCTTGGTGGTACCTTCAAGTACACCCGGGATGATCTCAGTGACCGTCTTCCCGACTTTATTCGAAAGCGTTGTTCCCCAGGCTGCTTCAAATTTTTGCTGGGAAGCTTCAGCTGTGACAGCTTGATAGCCAGGGTAGACGTTGACGAGGCAGCCCATGTCGCAGGCTCCCTGAACGTTGTTTTGTCCGCGCAACGGGTTTACGCCTGCACCAGGTTTGCCAAAGTTGCCAAGCATCAATTGTAAGTCTGCAAGCGAAAATACATTATGGACACCAACAGTGTGTTGGGTGATACCCATCGCCCAAAACACAGCCATAGGAGCGTTGTGGACAATGATCTCAACCGCTTCATAGAGCTGATCGACAGGAATGCCTGTGATCTTCGAAACCTTCTCTGGCGGATACTGCTTGACGTTTTCGACCAGTGCATCATAGTTCTCAGTGCGTTCTTCAATGAACTGTTTGTCTTCGTAGCCTTTTTCAAGAATGATGTACATCAATCCGTTGACCAGGGCAATATCAGTGCCTGGTTTTTGCTGAAGGTGCAAGGTGGCAAATTCGCACAGCTCAATTTTTCGGGGATCGGCAACAACCAGTTTCACACCCCGGTTCAAAACCGACTGGCGCATTTTTGCGCCAAAAACAGGATGCTGCTCGGTTGTGTTCGAACCAATTACAAAGATTGAGTTTGCCGCATCGTAAACATCCTGCATGGAGTTGGTCATTGCGCCAGAACCAAGGGTTGTTGCCAAGCCAGCTACCGTGCTGGCGTGGCAGAGACGCGCACAGTGGTCCACATTGTTGGTGCCGATCACCTGGCGGGCAAACTTGTTCATCAGGTAGTTTTCTTCGTTGGTGCATTTCGCGGAAGACAACACTCCAATACTGTCCGGACCATAGGTGTCGCGTGTATCGGCAAGTTTCTTAGCCACAAGGTCAAGCGCTGTATCCCAATCGGTCTCAACCCAATTACCTCGATCGGATTTTGAGGGTCGCTGGGTACCGTTCAGGAGGTATTCCCTCACCAAAGGTTTAGTAAGACGATCTTCATGATGGATGTATGAGAAGCCAAAGCGTCCTTTGACACATAGGTGCATTCCGTTAGCGGGCGCAAGCGGGTTGGAGGTAACTTTCACAACTCTGTCATCAATGACATTAAGGTCAAATTGACAGCCAACACCACAATAGGCGCAGGTTGTTGTAACTTTCTTTTCGGCAGGCTGAACGCTGATGGTAGGTTTCAGTGACAGCGCTCCGGTGGGGCAGTAGGCAACGCAAGCTCCACAGGATTCACAGCGGGCGTCGATCATATCTTCTTCCATGCCAGGAGAAACGTGGGCTTCAAAGCCTCGTTCAGAAACACCCCAGACAAATCTACCCTGAATTTCGGAGCAGGCTCTGACACAACGGGTGCACAAAATGCATTTATTCAGGTCGACAAAAATGAAGGGATTCGGATCGGAATCAACCTCATAGCGCGGCTTGGAGGACATGTATTTATGGGGATCAAGACCGTAGAAGCGAGCCCATTTGTAGAGGTCGTTATCAGTGTCATCAGGCTTGTAACCCTGGTCATGATACACACTCAATAAAAGTTTAAGCACAGAGCGCCTTGAGGATGCCAAAACCTCGTTTTCTGTTTCAACTTCCATGCCTTCTGACACTGGTGTGGTACATGCCGTTGTCAGCCCTTTAGCGCCTTTGACATTAACCAGGCACATGCGGCAGGCACCCGTTGGAGAGAGATCCTTGTGGTAACAGAGCGTTGGAATGGTTACGCCGGCATTTTCAGCGGCTTTGAGGATTGTCCAGTTAGATTCCGATTGAACTTCAATTCCGTTGATGGTTAGTTTAGTCATTTGCCTTCCTCATAATTGATTAATTTAAATTGCTTTTCACAGTTAAGGTAGCCAAGTCTGATTGTTTCTTAAAATCGGCGACGACACCAATTTGAACAGCTGCCCAATTTTACCCTTTGCAATAATTTCGATTTATCTGAAATGTTCATGATCTCATGTTACGGCCTTAATGTTTATAAAAAACTACTCTCATAGAAACTGTCAACAATACCAACTCAAAATTATACAACAACCGATCAAATTTTGTACATCCAACCAGACAAATTGAGAAAAATTTCACTTAAAGTACCTCTTCTCATGCTATAATACTCGGGCTGTAATTTTAGAATCTCATAACATTTCTAAAGGAGAAATCTTATCATGCAAAAATATCAACGCTGGATACCTTTCACAGGTTTTATCATCCTATCTGTCACTGTCATCGTCTTACTTGGCGCGACAGTTGTCACAGGACTGCGGACTCAATGGATTGCTGGAATAATCTCATTGATCGTCCTGGCAGGCGCACTTATCACAATTTTTTCCGAAGGAAAACGCATTTTAGCTGACAAGATGTTTAACGACGAACTTCCATTAATCAAACATGTTTATGAATTTTTGGGTGTCGCTGTCGGAGGTATTCTCACCTGTATACTTTGCCGGGACTTCAAATTGGGCGCAGTGGTTGGAGCCAGCCTGGTCGGCATTAGTGCATATTTAGTTGTGCCAAAATATGCTGTACCTGTTTATTGCGGCGCCTTTGTTGGAATGACATCCAACGCACTTTTGTTTACTCACTCCGAAGTCGCAATCGCGAGTGTGATTGCTGGTATTATCTTTGTTCTCAGCAGTTATGTCTTTGGTGGTTTTGGAGGAAAATTAGGAACAATTGCTTTTATCAGCACGATCATAACAAGTCTCATTCTTGGTAGAGAGTTCATTGTTGCACCGATTTTTGAAACTAATACAATTTTGCTGATAATTCTTGTTGCCCTGATAGCCACACCGCTTACCTACTATTTCAATGTCATCAGGGGACACGGCCCTGTCCTCGCATCTGGTTTTGTGGGTTTGCTTGGCGGTCTGATCCTGCCAATTATTCCAGAGATCGGTGGAACTTTAGCAGTAGTTGCTATTTGTGCCAGCTTTGCGGGTATGTCGAGCAAGGCACGATGTCCTCATATTTGGATGTTGGTTGTTACGGGTTTATTCATTGGTATCATATATGTATACAGCTCACCCATATTTGGAGGCGCCGGCGGCAAATTAGGTACCATCGCTTTTGGATCAATCCTGGCAGTTTATGGCTTCTTATCTCTTTTTGGAAAAAAATCCGAAAAGGAACCACTCAAAGCAAAATAGTTATAATCTGATTGAAAGAAGCTGAGACGGAACCTGATATCTGGATGTTTTGGATCAACCCTTTTTGATAATAATAATCGGCATTCTTGACACTTAACAAGAATGCCGATTTGTTGTAAAAAAAATACTACTCATAGCCTGTTTGGTTTTGTCATTGGCTATGAGTAATATTGTGCTTATTTGATTTTGTTTTCCAGGCTTATGACGCGCTCATTGGGCAAACACCGGTGGGGCAAACCCCAAGACGGATGTGGGCTTCAACTTCCGCACGGAAGTAATTCAACATATCCCGTAAAGGCGTACCCGCGGTTTGACCCAGTCCGCAGTTTGAAAGTTCGAGCATTTCTTTGTTGAGGGATAAAAGCTCGTCCAAATCTTCGAGAGTTCCTTCACCCTGGCTAATGCCTGTCAGAATGTCAAAGGCGCGTTTGGTACCAATGCGGCAGGGTGTGCACTTTCCACAAGATTCCACTCTAAAGAAGTTGAGCAAAACCTTGGCAAGATCTACGATGCAAACCTCATCGTTACAGATGAGCAAAGCGCCAGATCCAAGCGAAACGCCGGCTCTTTTGTATGATTCAAAGTCCATAGGCGTATCCTGCAAACTCGCAGGGATGATGGAGCCGCTGGAGCCGCCAGTTTGGGCTAATTTGAAACTGCCAGATTTCATACCCTTGGCATAAATCGAAACGACTTCCCGCAGGGTGATGCCCATTGGAACTTCGATCAAACCCGTTACATTGACGTTCCCCAGGACTGTGAAGACTTTTGTGCCCGGGCTGGAAGGAGTGCCAAGAGTTCGATACCAATCGGCACCGTTGCGAATGATGGCGGGGATATTGGCAAGCGTTTCGACATTGTTGACCAGGGTTGGTTTACCCCACAAGCCATTGGTGGTTGGATAAGGAGGTCGCGAACGCGGCTCGCCGCGTTTACCCTCAATGGATTCGATCAGGGCTGTTTCTTCACCGCAGATATATGCTCCGGCTCCAACATGGACATGGATTTTGAAACTGAAATCTGAGCCGAAGATGTTTTCACCAAGCAAACCGTACTCTTCCGCTTGCTTAATTGCAATCTCGACGCGCTCGATTGCCAGTTGATACTCTCCACGGATGTAGATGTAGCCTTCATTGGCACCAACAGCATAGGCTGCAATGGACATCGCTTCTAAGATGGCGTGGGGGTCTCCCTCAAGTACGACCCGGTCTTTGAAAGTTCCGGGTTCACTCTCATCGGCGTTGCAGATCACGAATTTCTTGTCACCATAGGTCTTATTGACAAAGCCCCATTTGATACCTGTCGGGAAGCCAGCACCGCCGCGACCTTGTAATCCGGAATTTTTGATAATCGAGATGACTTCATCCGGAGTTTTTTCCAGGGCAATGCCAAGCGCTTGATAACCATCGTTGGCAATGTAATCATCAATGCTTTCAGGATCGATGATACCGACATTCTTCAGGACGACACGGTTTTGCGCAGGTAAGGTGCCTTTACGGGCGGAAAGCCAGGCAACCTTGCCAGATAATTCGTGCGCAGGAGCACGTTTTTCTTCAACAATGCGTCCTTTGTATAAATGCTCTTCAACAATGTAAGGAACATCCTCCGCTTTGATGGGGCCATAAACGACCGCTTCAGGATAGATGAGCACCAAAGGGGAGGCATAGCTATAACCAAGATCACTGACCATCGAAAGTGAAACTTCTTCGGTCAATCCATATTCCCGCAATTGTTGTTGAAAGGCTCCAAATATTTTTTCAGATCCTCGCACATTACTCTCAGGATCATTTGACACTAAGATCATTGATCGTACTGTTTTCATGGAAATCTCCTATTCGTAACGGCTTAGAATTTCTTTAACTTGCTCAGGGGTAACATTTCCGTACATGTCAGTATCGATTAATATTACCGGTCCCATACCGCACACGCCCAAACAGCTGGTGGTCAGCAGTGTCCATTTGTTATCCGGACTGGTCTGACCAGGCTCAAGGGCAAGTGCCTGCTTGAGGGAGGCAAACACTTCTCTTCCTCCGACAACATGGCAGGGTGCGCTTTCGCAAAACTGGACGATATGTCTCCCCCGCGGCTGAGTTGAGAGCATTCTGTAGAAAGTTGCTACTGAATGGATCTCTTTGGTCGGAAGGTTCATCAACGCTGATAATTCTTCCATTGCCGGTTGGGAAATAAATCCGAACTCGTTGGTGACAGCCTGAAGCACAGGAATCAGGTCAGCACGGGTTGCGCCAATGCGGTTGACAATCCTCCGGACACCCAGGATAGTTTCTTCTTCATTTATTGTGACAGGTGGCATGAACTCTCCTATTCAAATATTTCATTAACTAACATTGATTGCATCAAACTGGCAAACCTGATAGCAAATGCCGCATTTGATACAAATGTCCTGATCGATTATGTGGGTTTGCTTGCGTTCACCAGTAATTGCACCGACGGGGCAATTGCGAGCGCAGACGGTACAGCCAGTGCAAGGACCATCTATGATCTCGTACTTGATCAAGGCACGGCATACTTTTGCCGGGCAGCGTTTTTCATAGATGTGGGCTTTATACTCATCCATAAAGTGATTCAAGGTGGAAAGAACCGGATTGGGCGCGCCTTGACCCAAGCCACACAAGCTGTTCTTTCTGATCTGTTCGCTAAGCTCTTCCAGCTCTTCGATATCACCTTCTTCACCGTTGCCCGCACAGATTTTTTCCAATATTTCAAGAAGGCGGCGGGTACCAACGCGGCAGGGAACACACTTACCGCAGGATTCATCCTGGGTAAATTCCATGAAGAAACGTGCAATGTCCACCATGCAGGTTCCTTCGTCCATCACGATCATGCCACCGGAGCCCATAATGGAGCCAGCAGCTCCAAGGGTTTCATAATCAACGGGAAGATCCAGGTCTGACGCAGGCAGACAGCCGCCCATTGGGCCACCAGTCTGGACGGCTTTGAAAGCTTTACCGCCTTTAATGCCGCCGCCGATATCGTAGATGATCTCGCGCAGAGTTAAACCAAATGGGACTTCAATCAGACCAGTGTGGGCGACATCGCCGGCGAGGGCAAAAGTTTTGGTGCCCTTGCTTTTCTCTGAACCCATGCTGGTGTACCATTCAAGACCGCGATGGATAATCTTTGGCACGTTGGCATAGGTCTCCACATTGTTGATGTTAGTGGGTTTACCCCACAAGCCTTTTGAAGCAGGGAAGGGAGGACGCGCGCGAGGTTCACCGCGACCGCCTTCAATTGAAGCCATCAGGGCGGTTTCTTCACCACAAACAAATGCCCCGGCACCCATGCGGACTTCGATATCGAAGTCAAAACCAGAGCCGAGGATGTCTTTGCCGAGCAAGCCGTATTCTCTGGCTTGTTCAATGGCCGTATTGAGCGTGCTGACGGCGATGGGATATTCGGCGCGGCAGTAGACATAACCCTGATTGGCACCGACGGCGTATGCACCGATTGCCATGCCTTCGAGCACAGAGTGGGGATCGCCTTCGAGAACCTTGCGGTTCATAAACGCACCGGGGTCGCCCTCGTCCGCGTTACAGATCATGTATTTGGGTGTGTCAGGAGCCTGGCGGGCAAATTTCCATTTCAAACCGGTTGGGAAGCCAGCGCCCCCACGACCGCGCAGTTTGGAGTCGAGAATGGTCTGGATAACTTCTTCCGGGCTCATCTCACCAAGGACCTTTGCCAGAGCCTGGTAGCCATCGACTGCGATGTAATCCTCGATATTGCGCGGGTCGATCTTGCCAATGTTTTCAAGGATAATACGGATTTCCTTGTCCTTGGGTTCGCCAAGCTCTTCATCGAGCACATCGCGCATTTGAGCTTTGTATTGCTGAAGTTCGCGCCCTTTGACGAAGTGTTCCAATACGATTGGGCCAACAGTGGCTGGGGACAACTGGATGTAATGACTACCTTCAGGGTAAACCAGGATATCAGGGCCTTCAGTTTCGGGGTCACCCAGCCTTGGGCTGTCCAAAACCTGGACTTCCTCCGACAGCTTAAGGAGCGCCAATTCCTTGATCAGTTGTTCTTTGATTTCCAATGCCCCTTTTTCGATACAGACAGGGTCCATTGAGACAAGCACAGTTGAACGATAATACGCCATGGCTACATTCACCTTCCTTATTAAATTTTGGCTGGACTTAGGCTTCTATGCGGAAATCCTGGACAACGTTGCCTTTGACGACGTGCTCTTCCATGATCTGAGTAGCCATTGCGGGGGTAACCTTGCCATAAGTCACGGTTTCAGCGCCTGGGAGGATCACTTGTACGACCGGATCCTGACCTCCCACACCGATGTTGCCAGTTTGGCGGAGGATGACATCGGGCAGGTGTTTATCCTCAATGTAGGCAAGAATTGCCTTCAGCGTATCACGTGCACCTGCGGCGATACCGACGGTACCCATGCCGACTACAATTTGAGTCTTGCCTGTCTGGTCTCGTAGTTCTTTGACTTTCTGGGCTTCCTCTCGCAGTCTTTTGAGGTCTTCAATAGATTTAATGGTTGGCATACACGGCTCCTTTTTCGGTTGCAATATTTTTAGTGTTCTTAATACCATCTACGATTGTGTTGGATAGAAATTCAATCACGCGGAAATCGCTTAATGGCAAATCTCCTAAAGCTTCTTTGAACTCAGCGTCATCGAATTCAAAGATTTGATCATTGTATTGATATTTGAATACCCAATTGACGTTTGGAGTGCCTAACAGCAAGGTGATCATGGTATCTTCGAGGTTTCCCAGAGGCATTCGGTCAATGTGACTGTGTTGGAATTTGGCAGTTATTTTTGTGCCTTTGCCCAGCTCTGATTCAACCTTAAGGAATCCGCCACAAGCCTCAGCTGCCTGTTTGAGCAGGGGGATGCCCAGACCGACTTTTCGGGTGGTACGGGTGGTAACAAAGGGGTCAAGCACGTTTGCGACCATTTCCTCGGACATACCTTTGCCGTTGTCAGTAACTTCGAGCCACAACTCGTCAGCGGCCAGGTCTTCACGCACAGAGATCACGATTCTTGAAGCGCCGGCAGAGATGCTGTTTTCGGCGATATCAAGAAGGTGGAGCGAGAGTTCTCTCAAGCTACGACCTCGCTTTTTTGGATATCAGTTAACATCCTTCCAAATTGAGAAGGCTTTACCCGCCCGTGATTTTGATCATCAATTACAACAACGGGCGCCTGGCTGCAAGCGCCAACACAACGGCAGACTTCAAGTGTAATCAGTCCATCTGAAGTGGTCTGTCCGGGTTCAATCCCCAATACTTGCTTGGCTTTGTCGATTAGTTGAGAGACTCCGCCAACGTAGCAAGCGGTTCCGATGCAGAATTTAACAACATGTTTGCCGCGAGGTTCTGTAGTGAAAAAGGAGTAGAAAGAAACCACACCGTGGACTTTGCTCACAGGAACATTCATTTTTCTGGCAATATAGGCTTGCATCGGTTTTGTGATGTAGCCAATTCTTTCCTGAAGGTGGTTGAGAACTACCATTAAGGCGCCATTCTGCTCACTAAATTCTGCAATGGTGTTGTCGATAATCTGTTTCATCTGGGGATTATCGAGGGGATCTGGCTGCTTTGGTGTTGTTGTCATTTTTTTGCATACTCCTATATCTCAAAGGCATTCTGCCTTTGTGAAAAATATTACAAGTAGTTTACTCTTTTCATCTCTTTTGGTCAACGTGCAACTGTAATAGACGACATATGTGACCGTGTTTCCACGCGTGGAAAAGTGGGCAGCCGGGGATCAGGTAATAAATTAATGATCAATACTGCGTCTGAAACGCATGGAGTAAGGCTGCAACGGAAATTTCTTCCAATTGCAAGCTTAGGATGCCTGAAATAGCATCAAGATCGTGGGCATCGGAACTGGGGATCAGATGGTAATCCTTAAGATATGGATAGCGCTCAATAGCCTGGGATCTGGAAATGTTGCTAATTTCGAGGACAGACAAATTTAACTCGGGAGGAATTCCGCCCAGTCGGGGTAAGAGCCCGTTCTCTTCCCGGTTGACGTGGGCTGGGATGAAGAGACCTCCCAGCCGGAGCACATGTTTCTGAGCTTCGCCTATGCTTAGATGCGTGGCGTTGCTGAGAAGGCGGGTTTCTGTCTCGATGTAATTGCCCTCTGAGTCGACGATCAACTGCATGCCAAAGAAATCAGGATTATTGGGAATATTTGGCAGATTTTCATCGACAATCTTTTGGAGTTTGACGAGTTGCGCGTAGGTATCGAAAAGGCAAATGACGTGGATTTCCTCTGCTGTTGTGAGCTCTATTCCAGGCAGGACGGTCAGCTCGGTGCCTTCTGCGGCTTTGATGATAGCGGGCACGTTAGCACTGGCGTTGTGATCGGTGATCGCGATTAGGTGGGTGTTGGTTTCGAGGGCGCGTTCGACGATGAAGGGGGGCAGCATTTCCAGCGTGGCACAGGGAGAGAGCACGGTGTGGATATGGAGTTCTGCCTTGAGGCTTTTCATTTGTTTGGGTCTTAATCTTTGATCCCCAGTTCCCAGAGTCTTCCGACGATCTGGTAACTGCCAACTGGAGTGGAGAGCAGCACAATGCCTTCCCGATTCGCGCGGGCAATGGTGGCGGCATCTGGTTGAGCATTTTCTGTGATGATAATGGCGGGAATATCCAACAAGGAGGCAACCGCCACGATGTTGATGTTGGCGATCAAAGTCACCCAGACACCATCAGCCTTGGCGCCAGTCATCACACAACTGAGAAGGTCCGAGGTGTAGCCGGATTGGATCTCAATTTCCGAGTATTCGAGCGGGTCGGTCAGGACTTGAAGTTCGATATTGTCTAAAATAGTTTGGAGTGAGCACATGTTTTGTTTAACCTCAACTTTCGGTCTTGTCCAAATACATGGTCATATAAAGATTGGTGCCGCTTTCTTTGGAGGACTTAATATTCATTTCGTCGACACAGGAGCGAATGTTGACCAAACCCATACCTGCACCAAAACCTTTTTCGCGAATCGAATCGGTGGCGGTGGAATATCCAGGGGTTAAGGCTTTTTCAACATCTTCGATACCAGGACCATCATCGTAAGCTTCGATTGTGATTTTGTGCGGCTCAATTTCCACCCTCAGGAAGCCGCCATTGTTGGTGTGGATGATCAGATTCATCTCAGCTTCATATACCGCAATTCCGCATTTCCTGGCAATCTGCCGGTTGGCACCAAGGCGCAGGAGGGCTCTTTTGATATTGTTGGAAGCTGCACCACCATGGACAAAATCGTCCTTGATAATGCGATACCGCAGGATAAGACTCGTGCGGTCGGATTCGATATCCTCAAAAAGGTGGGAAGCACGATAGCGGATAATTTCCTCAGCTTGATAATCGCGTTGAAGCGCGTTCAATAAGCCGTTGGTAATATCTCCTTTTGTAAGCAAACCTACTAATTTGTCGTTTTCATCCACCACAGGCAGGCGGCCAACTTTTGTCTTTGCAAAGATTTTTAGGGCGTCAACGACCTTTTCCATGGCTTTGACGGTGATCAAATCTTTGCTCATGTAGTTTGAGACGCTGCGGTCAATTCGCCCATCCCTCAGAGCACGGATCAGGTCTTCCATGGATATGATGCCAACAAGCTTGCCATCAACTGTAACAGGAGCACCTGAGATGCGATGTTGTTTGATCACATCAAGCGCTTCGAGAATAGTTGTCTCAGGTGAGAATGTGACCACATCGGTGGTCATGACCTGGCCGACTTTTAATTCATAGCCAAGTTCCTCAACCCTGGTGATCATGCCAGCATTGTTATCGGAGACAGCAGCCTGGTCGCTCATTGGATTTAGTCTTTACGAAAGAGGTTCATTTCCATTTCGCAGCTGGGTAAGCCTGCTTGGGCGAGCCGACCTGAAATCTCATAGAGACCCAGGTGTGAGGAAGCAACAGGCAAGTTTTCTTCAATGGCGAGATCGATGATTTCGTCACCGGGATTTTTTCCGCGAGCAAAGATGATCAAGCGGACGTCTGCAATCAAAGCTGTGCGAACAACCTGGGGATTGCAGAGACCGGTGATGAGCACAGCTTCAGATTGGATCGAAGCAAGTACATCACTCATCAGGTCGCCAGCGAAGCCGCCTTTGATTTCAGGAACATGGTCGACATCCGGTGTGAGGAGGGTGCCTTCACAAAGAGCAATAACATCCAAAAATTTCATATTACATCCTTTAAAAAGTTACTTGTTTTATTTTACCTGAAAGGTGGCATGTTATACTACTCACTTAACTGATAAGAGGTCGAGATGAAGAACGTAATCAAGAGCGTCAAGGGTACGCGGGATTTTTATCCTGATGAAATGGCAAAACGCCAATGGTTGATCCGAAAACTGACCGAGGCTTCGGAAGCCTTTGGGTACCAGATGTATGAGGGGCCATGCCTGGAAACGATCGATCTTTATGCGGCGAAGTCAGGGGAAGAGCTTGTGAAGGAACAGGCCTTTGTTTTCAATGACCGCGGTGGTGATCCGATCACGTTACGCCCCGAACTCACACCCACTTTGGCGCGCATGGTTGCGTCCAGGCAAAATCAGCTTACTTTCCCGCTGAGATGGTGGGCATTTGGCCCATTCTGGCGCTATGAGCGACCCCAAAAAGGGCGTACACGCGAGTTTTTTCAGTGGAATGTTGACCAGATTGGCAGCGATTCAATCCAGGCAGACGCGGAGTTGCTGGCTGTAGCGGCAACATTCCTAAGAAATGTTGGGCTGACCCCCGATCAAGTAAAGCTGTATATCAACGACCGCCAATTGATGGATGGTCAGCTGAGCAAAATCGGGATCAGTGCGGAACAAAAGCCTGTTATGCTGCATCTGATCGACCGGATTGACAAATTGCCGGCAGATATCTGGGAAGAGAAGGTGCTGGCGGAAGGACTGAACGCCGAGCAGCTCAAGGCAATCCGTGAGCTACTCGAAAACCAGGAACTTTGGCAGGATTCGGAGCAGATGAGAAATCTGTTTGCTCTGCTTGAAGACTTGGGTGTTGAAGATTATGTCATGTATGACCCGAAGATCATCCGGGGCTTGGACTATTACACTGGCACCGTTTTTGAGGCACATACCGTTAATGGAGAATTTCGCGCGATTTTAGGCGGCGGGCACTATGCCAATCTGGTGGGTGATGTCGGCGGAAATCCTTTGCCCGGGGTGGGATTTGCGATGGGAGACGTGGTGATCATGTTGGTGTTGGAAGCTTATGGCTTGATCCCGACGGATCTGGTGGACCCCGAAACCCTGTTTGTGACCGTGTTTAATGAAGAAACTCTGGCTGAATCAATTCGCCTGGCAAGTCAGCTGCGTGCGGCTGGATTTAAGGTGATCCAGGCGGAACCTGAAAAGCTGGCGAAGCAATTTAAGTACGCTGATCGCCTGGGGCTGAGCCGGGCACTGGTGCTCGGACCTGAGGAGATTGAGGGGAATACGATTGTGGTAAAGGATCTGCACAGCTACGAGCAGGTTAGCATTGATCGAGGCAAGTTGATCGAATATTTGCATCAGAAGGTTTGAGTATAAGAAAAAGACTGGATCCAAGACAATTCGACGGTTGTGGGGTGGGAATATCCATCGAGGAGCAGGCAGGTTGGTTCACAAAGGCAAGGGCGGGTTATTCACTAAGGCAAAGGCTGGCCTTTGCCCTACATATTCCAAAAAAATGCCGCTTGCGAGACTGCGAGGGGTATGTTAGAATTGCCCCCTACATGGTGCCTGTAGCTCAATGGCAGAGTACTTCACTGTGGATGAAGATGTTGAGGGTTCGACCCCCTCCAGGCACCCAGGACCTTCGCAAGAAGGTCTTTTTTTATCGTGAGGGTGTTGAAAAAAGAGGAGATTAGGTGAAAATGCCTGTTCATAATCTGGAATTTCATCGAAAACAGGGGCAATCATGCCTCAGGGGTGTTCATAATTCACTTATTTTGGTTATTTTTTACCTGCCTTTTGACCACCACCGACAATACA
>DDWY01000059.1 GCA_002347705.1 Anaerolineaceae bacterium UBA2274
AATTGAGGTTTGACTGACTACTAGAGATCTTGTCGTTTTTTGAAAGCAACCCTTTGTTTGCAATGTTGCTGGGTAACCATACTCCTGGGGGGTGTAGGTAGGTGGCTTCGTAGGGGCAGACCCCCGTGTCTGCCCGGGAGTGTAAATAATCATCTCGGATAATATGTATACAATCACACTTGTCGACACAAAGTGCAGGTTGCAATTCTGACCCTTTGAATAGGTAATTTTTCACCCAGTGTACTGCTGTTTAAAAAAAAGTAAGCTGTATAATAAAGCATGCATATCGCGTATATGCAGCGTTTCCTCACCCAAGTAAATACTGGAACTTACCTGAATTCAAAAAGGAGAGAACATGACCGAACAGCGTAAGAAATTGACACTTCCTGGTTTTTTCAAGAAAGCTTCCGAGGGCAGGCCGATCACCTGGCTCACATGTTATGACTATCCCACTGCTTATTTCCAGGAGCAGGCAGGGGTGGACATGATTTTGGTGGGTGATAGTCTGGGTATGACAATGCTTGGATACGACAGCACCTTGCCCGTCACGATGGAGGATATGATCCGGCATGCCGCGGCTGTTAGGCGCGGGGCACCAAACACCTGGATCGTCGGGGATATGCCCTACATGACTTACCAGCCCTCAGTAGAAACAGCCATCATCAATGCCGGCAGGTTCATGGCAGAGGCTGGCTGCGACTCGGTCAAGCTGGAGGGCGGCGCATCCATGGCTGATAGGATCAGGGGCATTGTGGACGCAGGCATCCCGGTCGTTGGGCATCTGGGTCTTACCCCTCAAAGCGTCAGCTCTTTGGGCGGATTCAGGCTTCAGGGGAAAAGTGCTGAAACCGCAAAAAAGATCGTGGATGATGCAAAGGCTTTGGAAGAAGCCGGTGTATTCATGATCCTGCTGGAGATGGTGCCGGACCGCGTGTGTCAGCTAATCACCGAACACGCGAACGACTGCCTGATCATGTCCTTGGGTTCAGGCCCTTCTGCGCATGGACAATTGCTGATCTATCACGATGCATTTGGGCTTTATCCAAAATTCAAACCCCGCATGGCGAAAGTATTTGCTGAGGCTGGCACGGTGATTCGAGAAGGCCTGGAACTTTACGTCAAGGAAGTGACTGACAAGACTTTCCCTGCGCCTGAGAATTGGTTTGGAATGCCAGACGATCAGTATCAAGAGCTGATCGAGATGCTGTGAAAGGGGTAGAAATGACCGATTTACAAAAGCGCTTGGAAATCCCAAAAGATTACCTGGATTCAGTTAATCAGGTTCTGCTTGACCCCAACAGCGAGGTGATGCAGAGATTTTTATCCGTGGTTGCCAAATATGGCAGTCCGGAAGAAATCAACCAAAAGCACCTTCAATCTCGCCGCCTGGAAAATTTACTCGATCTGGTTACCAGGAAATCCCCTTCAGCCGTTGATGACTTGAAGTGGCTGATGGAACAGCGGGATAAAGGTGCCTTTATCTCAGAAGAGGGTTACCGCATTCAGGTTTTGGGCGATAAAGCGTACGAGATGCAATTCAAGGATGACTGCGCGGTCACCCTGGAAGTTTCCGCGCTGCAATACTTTCCATGGGTACGAATGATGGCAGAACAAGCCATAGTCCAAAAGTCACTTGTGCCAGGTCGATTTATTGCTGTCAGGAAAATGAAGGAGTCAGAAGCAGACGGAGATCTTCCTGCGATCGTAGCCGCGCTGGATATTATTGGGGCATCTTTCGTCGAGACGCTGGACACAAAAGGCACCGATGGCTCAAACCCGCACCTGGGAGGCCCTGCCACTATTACCGGCTATTTTGGTGGGATTGGTCAGCCGAACGACCACGCGCTGATGTGGGTGGACGAATTCCTGTATTACTACACCAACTATGGTGTTCAGCATGTGCTTAATTTCAATGCTGGCACTATTCTGATGGGTTTCATGCTCTATAAGCTGGGCGTCGATATTCAATTCAAGATTTCGGTGTTCTTTGGTTCGGATAATCCTTATCATGCCCTGTGGATCATGATGATGGCGAAGTTGTTTGCCCGCGAAGATGGTTCATCCCCACTCATTGGCTTCAATTGGTCAAATTCGATCAATAACGAAACCATGGAATTGACCGCAGATTTTCGCAAAGCGTTGGGTTTTGAAAATGTGATTCGTTTTGAGCATCACATCACCGAACCCCAAAAGAGCATCGTGATCCAACCTTACAACCGGCGTGATGAGTTAGTTCAAATAGCTGACCATGTGGCCAATATTGCGGGAAAACACGAAGGGGGCGACCCCGAGGTGGACGTAACCCGCGCCCATCTTTCCGATCTGTTGGATTATTTCAGAGACAAGGACGAAGTGATCGGCAGTGGAGATTGGGATAATCTTTTGATCAATTACCTGGATAAAGTGGATGCGTGCAACCGCACAGCCAAAGCCTTAACGGAGCATGGTTTAAGCTTTGTGGCGGCGAGAAATCTGCACCACAACAGACCTTAGGAAAGAATTTATGGAATTAAAGCAAGGCAGCCATTTGGCTGCCCTGCTTTTTACGTAAAACGTTTCAACTAACATTCTCCTGAATTTGTCAATCATAAAATTTCGATTGTGCAGGCTATAAAATTGGAAAGGGCATTGGATGGAACCCTGCAAAAAGAATTGCTACAACCCTGCGCGAATCGAAATTCCCTGCTTCGAGTAGAGAGTTAATCGTAGGGCGAAATTGAGGGCACCTTGAATGATGCGATGGATGAACGAGTCGTGCCCTCAATCCGCCGCCAATGGTGTTCTGGGTGGTAAGGCTCATTGATTGCGAATAATTGATGGCGGATTGGAAGCGCACCAAAGTTGCTAGAGATGAAGTATCCAATGCTTCCAATCTTGCCCTACAGGTACGGCTGCCTTGATCGGACAGATTAATTGCCAAGCTATCATGCCAAGCTAACATGTGACGGTACCATTTACCGGGTAAAATAGGGAACATGCCTCATGTCATCCCTCAGGACCTCGAAAAAGCCGCGGTACGCGGTGAACCTTCGCACATCTGGCGTGCGGGGCAGGAGCGCCGCTTTGCCATGCTCAAAGACGCTGCAGGCGCGCGTCTGCAGGGCTGCGTGCTGGTAGATGGCTGTGGGGTGGGAACCTACCTCGCGCGCCTGGTGCCTATTTCCGGGTTTGTGACTGGCATTGATATAGAATACCCGCGCGTGGTGGATAGCAGTGCTTTCACGCCGAACGTGATTTGCGCCGCAGGGGAGTATCTGCCCTATCGGTCCGAGAGTATGGATTTCATCTTCAGCCACGAGGTGCTGGAACATGTGCAAGATGATGCCATGGCGATCCAGGAGATGGTGCGGGTGTTGAAACCTGGTGGACGGATCGTGCTCTTTTGCCCCAACCGGGGCTACCCCTTTGAGACCCACGGGCATTATTGGAAGGGGAAATACCACTTCGGCAATACCCCTCTGATCAACTGGCTGCCTCGCAAATTGCGCGACAGGCTGGCTCCACATGTGGAGGTCTATACCCGGGCGGACCTGGCAAAGTTGTTTGCTGGCTTACCGGTGAAGATTATTGAAAGGCGCACAATTTTTGGCGCTTACGACAACATCATCGAGCGCCGTCCGGCGTTGGGTAAACTTCTGCGCTCTTTCCTACAGACACTCGAGAAGACCCCCCTGCAGCGGCTCGGTCTCTCCCATTTTTGGGTAGTGGAAAAGGTGATAGCTGATAGGTGATAGGTGATAGGGGGGTAATCGTAGGGTGGGTTGGCGTCGCGGAGTATCTGCATACCCAAATCCAGTTCTAACCTACCCACCGCCAAGGATGTTTTTCCGATTGACACGTCCATAATTTCGAAACAAGGTTTCATTGTTTTGGATAATTCAGTGGACATTCTCAGTTCGAACGCAGGAGGAGTAACCCCCTCCCGTACGGTTGGGTTTTAGTCCAGCCGCTGAATCGAGCCATAGAGATGTTTGCGGAGGGAAAAAATCTTCGCCGTACGGCTGGGCTTCAGTCCAGCCACTGAATCGAGCCACAGAGATTTTTGCGGATGAAGTAAACCCTCTCCGTACAAATGAACCTCATTTCATCAGCCGTTTCGCAGCAGGCGGACCTGATTAGGTCGCATATTAATCTGCAGGTTTCCGGATGGGTCGCCAGTGAACTTGTCCTCAGGATTTAATAAGTCCACAAAGCGCCAACCGGATTTTCCTCTGATGGGCAGATTTAACTCAGTCGATTCATATGCGCTGTTGACTATTACAAGAATCATGTCATTGCCACTTTCACAGCTGAACGCAAATTGACTGGAGGCGACCAACACCTCTTCATAGTTCCCAACTCGCAAAGCAGGCTGAGAATGGCGCAATCCAGCCAGGTGCCCAATCCAGCCGCGCAGGTCGTGGGGGTGCGCTTGGCTCTGCAGCTGGGGCAGGTCAAAGGCGGGTCTCAAGTTCCAGTCATTGGACTGTTTCACGCCCTCAAAGCCAAACTCACTGCCGTAATAAACTGATGGGATGCCGGGCACTGTAAACAGCAAAAAGTACAGCAGGTGAAGCTTCTGCTTGTCCTGCAGCTGTGAAGCAATCCGGCTGACATCGTGGTTGTCGGCGAAGTTGTAGAGCGTAGAGATGTCGCGGTAAATCCCCGGCGTGCCAAACTCACGGTTGAGCGAATATGCCAGCTCAAAAAAATTGCTGTCATTGAAGGAGGAGTAAAGGCTTTTGTAGAGCTCATAGTTGGTGGTGGCGTGCAGCATTTCAGGATTGGCCCACTGGCGGTAATCGCCGTGGATGACCTCGCCCATCAGCCACAAGTTGGGGGCAAGCTGGTTGGTGAACGAGCGCAGGTCGCGCAGAAAAGTGAAACTGAGCGCGTCTGCGGCATCCAGGCGGATACCGTCGATCTGAAACTCCTCCTTCCACATGCGGATGGCATCAAAAAGGTGCTGCCTGGCGGCTGGTTCGGCGAGATTGAGCTTGACAAGGTCAAAGTGACCGTTCCAGGCGGCGTAGATGAAGGGGTCGCCGAATGGGGAGCGCTGATCGAAGCGCAGGTCAGCAAACCAGTTTTTGTAAGTGGAGTTCTGTCCATTCGGTTGCAGGTCGCGAAAAGCCCAGAAATTGCGCCCAACGTGGTTGAAAACGCCATCAAGCACCAGGTGCATTCCGCGCGCGTGGAGCGTGCTGGAAAGCACTGCCAGGTCAGCGCGGGTGCCAAGCCGGTGGTCGACGTGGAAATAGTCGGCAGTGTCGTAACCGTGGCTGCCGGACTCAAAAACTGGTCCGAGGTAGAGGGCGTTGGCGCCAAGGCTCTGGATGTGATCCAGCCAGCCCAGGATCTGGCGCAGGCGGGGCTGGGGCTCGGACTGCAAATCGTTGTGGTGGGGCGCGGCGCAAGCCCCCAAGGGGTAAATGTGATAAAAAATGCTGTTTTGATTGATAGTGGTCATAATTCCTCCAAGCTGCGCAAAAATGTTGCCTGAAGCATAAAAAATGCGCGTTGACGCTGGCAAAGAATCCTGCTATTATCAAAAATATGAGTAATCCTGAAAAGAAAAGCAGCTGGTTGAAGCAGCTGATTAAACGTGCTCAGCAGGAATTCAGATGGCTTGCACCTGGCATGGGCTATAAACGCTGGCTGGTGCTGACCATCGTTGGATCGATGCTGCTGGGGCTTGGCGCCGCGGTCCTGGTGTTGGATTACTATCGCAGCACCACGAATGAAGCTTTGGTGCCCATCCTGGCAGTGCTCTCACTCCGTTTTCTGGACAGACCAATCCGATTCCTGCTCTTTGGTGGTTTGGGGATGGCAATGATCCTGATCGGAATTTGGGGAGCAAACCGCTCCTTATTGCGCCCATTTGAAAAAAATGGCAAACCGGTCTGGGATACGCTCAAGAATTACCGGCAGCGTGAAAAAGGGATCAAGGTGGTGGTGATTGGCGGTGGACACGGGCTGGCGGCACTGCTGCGAGGCTTAAAGGAATACACCCACAACATCACCGCCATTGTGACGGTTGCCGATAACGGCGGATCATCGGGAGAACTGCGGCGCGATCTGGGCGTGCTGCCGCCGGGAGACATCCGCAATTGCCTGTCGGCTCTCAGCAGCGATGAAGCGCTGCTTTCCCAGGTTTTTCAATATCGTTTCACCTCCGGAGGGGGGCTTGAAGGGCATTCACTGGGAAACCTGTTCATCACAGCCCTCAGTGAAATCACCGGCAGTTTTGAAGAAGCAGTCGCGGAGTCCGGCAGGGTTTTGGCGATTTATGGACAGGTACTGCCTTCGACATTAAGTAATGTGGAACTGGTTGGGGACGTGCAAGAGCATGCGACTCAAGAGATTGTGGAAGTCAGGGGCGAGGCACAGCTGACCGAGTATCCGGGCAAGATCCTGAAAGTCTGGCTGGATCCGGAAGAATCACCGGCATATCCCCCCACCACATCCGCCATTCTAAACGCGGATTTGATCCTGATTGGACCGGGCAGTTTGTATACCAGTTTGCTGCCAAATTTGTTGGTAAAGGGGCTTTCTGATGCTATTCTGGCCAGCCGCGCAGAAGTTTTTTACATCTGCAACATTGCCACTGAACAGGGTGAAACAGATGGATTCAACGCATCGGACCATGCCCGGGAAATTGACCGGCATATCTGTAAGCATTTGTTTAACCTCGCGATTTGCAACCGGAATTATCACGGAGATCTAGGCGGCAAGGCGGAGTGGGTTCTGTTGGATGACGAGATGCGGCAGAACTACCGCGTATACGAAGCGGACCTGGTGGATGACTTGTATCCCTGGAGACACAGTTCAAGGAAACTGGCACGGGCAATCATGAACTTGTATGAAGAGCGTACAGGACCTTTGAATTAAATCATTTTGGAACAAGCAAAGCATCGATGTCCCCTTGGTGAGTCTGCTTTTTCGTTGAAAACTTGTGCTCTTTATATAAAGTTGTTTATATAAAGTTGTTCCTGTAGGGACAATAAATCGGATATAATTCTATAGGTTAAGCGTAAACACTCTGGCAGCAATGCCAGGAAAGAATAAAACAAATTCACTCAATCGGAGGATATATGAAAACAAAAGTAGCAATTAATGGTTTTGGTCGCATCGGACGTCAGGTTCTAAAGCGCCTCCTCGAAGACGCTTCGGACACACTGGAAGTCGTTGCAATCAACGATCTCTTTGATCCGAAAACTAATGCCCACCTTTTCAAGTACGACTCAAACTACGGCATCTACAACGGTGAGGTAACAGTCAGTGAGGCTGGCAATCTGGTTATTGATGGTACTGAGATCAAAGTCCTGGCCGAAAGAGACCCGGGCAACCTGCCCTGGAAAGAACTCGGCGTGGATATCGTTTTTGAATGCACCGGCATTTTCACCACTGCCAAGAGCGAAGGTGGCAAGATCGGCGCTGATGCGCACATCGAGCGCGCTGGAGCGAAGAAAGTCATCATTTCTGCACCCGCAAAGGGCGAAGATCTGACAATCGTTTTGGGTGTGAACGAAGAAAAATACGATAATGAGAAACATCACATCATTTCGAATGCTTCCTGCACCACCAACTGCCTCGCGCCGGCTGCCAAGATTGTGAATGACCTCTATGGCATCATCGGTGGCGTCATGACCACAATTCACTCTTACACCAATGACCAGGTCATCCTGGATCAGGGTCACAAGAAAGAAATGCGCCGCTCGCGCGCCGCTGGTCTGAACATCATCCCCACCAGCACTGGTGCCGCCAAGGCTGTCGCCCTGGTCATCCCCGAGCTCAAGGGCAAGTTCGACGGCTACGCTTTGCGCGTTCCGACCCCAACCGTCTCAATCGTTGACTTTGTTGCCCTGGTTGAAAAACCAACCAGCAAGGAAGAACTGAATGCTGCCTTCACTGAAGCTGCTGAAGGATCGCTGAAGGGCATCCTGGGTGTGACCACTGGCGCTTATGATCAACCACTGGTTTCGAGCGACTTTAAAGGCGACTCCCGCTCCTCCATTGTTGACCTCGACAAGAACATGGTCATGAATGGTAATATGGTGAAAGTTGTGACCTGGTACGACAACGAATGGGGCTATAGCTGCCGCACCGTTGACCTGGGCAAGATGGTTGCAGAGAAACTCTAAACCTCAAGGTTTACTGAACAAATGGATGCGCAGCATTGTTTTTAAAAGAACAGTGATGCGCATTTTTCATAGAAGGAGAAAAATGTCTGACAAGAAAATAGTGACCGATCTGGATGTGGCTGGTAAGAAAGTTTTGGTGCGGGTGGACTTCAACGTGCCAATCAAAGAAGGCAAAATCAAGGATGATACCCGCATCACTTCGGCTCTGCCCACAATCAATTATTTGCTCGAACAAGGAGCGGCAGTTATTTTAATGTCCCACTTGGGGCGCCCAAAGGGTCAGGTCAACCTGGATTATTCAATGAAACCCGTAGCGGATCACCTGGCTACACTGATTGATGCGCCCGTAAAGTTTGCCGAAGACTGCCGCGGAGAGATTGCCAAGGCAGCGGCTGAAGGGTTGAAACCAGGCGAAGTTCTACTGCTCGAGAACACACGTTTCTACGCGGGGGAAGAAAAGAATGATCCGCAAATGGCAGCCGATCTGGCATCGCTGGCTGATCTTTATGTGAATGACGCGTTTGGCACAGCACACCGCGCGCATGCCTCAACCTACGGCGCGGCGGAGTTATTGCCCTCAGCGGCTGGCTTCCTGATGGAAAAGGAGATCAAGTACCTTGGCGACGCCATTGCTGATCCACAGAGACCCTTTGTAGCCATCCTGGGCGGGGCGAAAATTTCCGACAAGATCGGCGTGATCGAGAACCTGCTGAAGAAAGCCGACAAGATCCTGATCGGCGGCGGCATGGCTAACACCTTCCTGAAGGCTCTCGGTTACGAGCTGGCTGATTCGCTTGTGGAAGCGGAAGTGCTCGACACCGCCAAAGAGCTGCTTGGTAAATCTGAAGGTAAGCTGGTCTTGCCAGTCGATATGGTGCTCGGCGACGCGTTTGATGCGGAAGCAAAGATGGAAACCCTGCCAGTGGGCGATGTGCCGGCTGGCTGGAGAATCCTGGATATTGGTCCTAAGACCGTGGAAGTTTTTGGCGTTGAAATTGCCAATGCGGGAACAATCGTTTGGAACGGACCGATGGGTGTGTTTGAGTTTCCACGCTTTGCCGCCGGCACGTTTGCGGTTGCGCACAAAGTGGCTGAAAGCAATGCTGTGAGCATCATTGGCGGGGGGGATTCTGTTTCTGCCATCAATCAGTCTGGACTCAGCGATCAGATCACCCACATCTCAACTGGTGGCGGCGCATCCTTGGAAATGCTGGAAGGCATCGAACTGCCCGGGCTTGCCATCCTTTCAAATAAGTAAATCTAACCATTTAAAAGCCGCGGAATTTGTTTTCGCGGCTTTTTTTGTTATGCTTATAGGTGCTGCAACCATTCGGTTTTTAGATTAATGATAGAATCGCAAAAAAGCGTACCGATTCAGCGGCTTTAGTTTAGCCTGTAAAAATATCGATGGAGAAAAATATGAGAAAGCTAAATAAAATGAAATGGATCATCCTGGGGCTTTTGAGTCTGAGCCTTGCGTTGGCAGCCTGCGCCCCTTCTGTTCCCCCCACTCCTTCAGAAGCGGAAATTGCCCAACAGGTAGCGGCGACACAGCAAGCCAAGGCAACCCAAAACTCAGTGGAAACATTGGTGGCATTGGTCACCGAATTGAGCAATCAACCCACCTGGACCCCTCAGCCACCCTGTCCGGCTTGCCCGACGCAGGTGGTGCCAACCGCGCAAACCACTGCCAACCCGACTGATGGCGTAACTGAGCCTACTGCGGCAGCCCCAACTGAGGCACCTGGCGCAAAATGCTTCCAGTTTGATTTTTTGGGTGATGTCAATTATCCCCCCGGCACGGTTATAAAACCCGGCACAAAATTCAACAAAACATGGACTATTAAGAACACCGGCACTTGTAAATGGACCAGGGATTATGACCTTGTTCTGGCGGGTGGGGACGCATTTGGCACCAATAAGCGCGGTGACATCCCAAGAGAGGTGCTGCCGGGAGAGACAATTGATGTCACAATTTATGATATGTCCGCACCGATGACAGAGGGCACCTACTACAGCTACTGGATGCTCGCGGCACCAGACGGTGCGCGCATAGGCTATGGACCCAATCAGCAGTGGGGATTGGGCATCCAACTGATTGTGTCGAGCCAATAAGAAAATCGCAACCGCCCTTTGGGGCGGTTGTTTTTGAAAGTGGAACTTTCTGAACCCGATGAACGTCTATGCAATGAGGTATTTCTGGCTAATAAGGAGTTAGAAAATGAAAAGCAAAATTTCTAGAAAACCACTTTGGATGTTTTCCGGTTTAATTATGCTGGTACTGAGTATAGTTTTAGCAGCATGTGGTAATTCCGGCTCACCTACTCCCACGGGAGATCCTATTGAACAAGCGATGCAAACCCTGCAGGCACAAGCCACGCAGCAATATTTCCAAACGGTTGTAGCTCAATTATCGGCAACGCCGCCATTGATTGAGAACACCCCAACACTCAATCCCACCAACATCAATCAGGTACCGGTAGAATCGACTCCAACTAAAGAGGCGCCTACGGCAACAGCAACACAAATACCACCCACGGCTACCCAACCTGCCCCTACTGCGATTCCTCCTACACCTACACGGATCCCGCCCACACCCACGCCCATCCCATGCTACCAGGTGAAATTTGTCCAGGATATTACCATCCCGGATGGCACAAAAATTGTTGCCGGAAACACCTTCACAAAAACTTGGCGCATTCGCAACAGCGGTTCCTGCACCTGGGATACGCGCTTTGATATCGCTTTTGTAAGTGGCACTCAGTTGACTTCTGGCACGGTCTGGGACCTGACAAAAGAAGTCAAGCCGGGTGAGACTGTGGACATCTCGATCAACATGACTGCCCCGGCAACAGTTGGTTCCTATCAGGCAAACTTCCAGATGGTCAACCCGAACGGTGTGCGCTTTGGCACTGGTCCTGACAGCAAGGGTTCTTTTTGGGTGAAGATCCAGGTAACTGATGGCAAGGGCATGGTGTACAACTTTGCCGATAATGCCTGTGACGCGCGCTGGTCTACCAGCGAGACCAATCCATTGACCTGCCCAGGCAAAGAAACCGATATCGACAAAGGCTATGTTCTCACCAAGGACAATCCTCTCCGTGAAGACGGCGGTAAAGAAAACGAAATTGGTCTGATCACCCGGCCGAATGATGACAGCGACGGTTACATCCAGGGTATTTATCCTGCTTTCCTGGTAAAAGATGGCGATCAGTTCCGCGCGACGATCCAATGTGAGGCAAACAGCCCCAAGTGCAGCCTGAAATTTGAGCTTTACTATCGCGTTGGAAGTGGGAGTTTCGTTGAACTGGGCGAGTGGCATGAAATTTATGACCAATTGTGGAACCCGCTGGAGATTGACTTGTCCTCACTTGCCGGTCAGAACGTGCAGTTCTCGCTGGTTGTGTGGAACGAGGGCACATCCCAGGATAATCGCGGATTGTGGCTCAATCCAATGATCTATCGCACCAAGTAAATCTTTGAAGTTTTAGGATAAAGCTGACCGGATAATCCGGTCAGCTTTTTTAATCTGTCACATCGTGCCCGTGGGGTATTGGGAACCTTCATTATTCTGTCACATCGTGCCCGTAGGGTATTGCGAACCTCTTTTGTGAAGCAATCTAAATTGCTGGAATACCACAAACACTGGAGATAACAGATCATGCATAACATCCACGAAGTGTTCGTAAACCTCTCTATTTGTTAGCGTGCAAACATCTTAGATTGCTTCGTTCCTCGCAATGATAGAAAAATGCCCAGATTAAGACTGATGGCAAACAATTTAGATTGCTTCGTTCCTCGCAATGACAGATGCGGCGATATTCGACCCTTGCCGCTGTAATTGCGAACCTTCTTTATACTGTCACATCGTGCCCGTAGGGTATTGCGAACATCTTTTGCTCTGTCATTGCGAACCTCTTTTGTGAAGCAATCTAAATTGCTGGAATACCACAAACACTGGAGATAACAGATCGCGCTTATTATTCACGACGTGTCCGTGAACCTCTCCATTTGCTAGCGTGCAAACATCTTAGATTGCTTCGTTCCTCGCAATGACAGGTGCGGCGATATTCGACCCATGCCGCTATTATTGCAAACCTTCATTAATCTGTCACATCGTACCCGTAGAGTATTGCGAACCCCTTTTACTCTGTCACATCGTGCCTGTAGGGTATTGCGATTTTCTTTTATGAAGCAATCTAAACTTCTGATTTACCTATAATGCTGGAGGTAACAGATCATGCTAAACATACACAAAGTGCCCGTGAACCTCTCCATTTGCTCGCGTGCAAACAGTTTAGATTGCTTCGTTCCTCGCAATGACAGATTAAAGACGACAGACGATGCTGTTATTGTAAACCTCACACTCTGCTTACGTTCAGGCTGTTTAGATTGCTTCGTCCCTCGTCCTACCACAACCTCGAAATAACCAACCCAACCGATCAGTTGCACCGGGAACGGGGACAAGCCGCGTTCCCTACGAAAAACCAGCTCACACTCGTAGGGAACGGTCTTGCGCCGTTCCACCTTATTCTCTGTCATTGCGAACCTCTTTTACTCTGTCATTGCGAACTTTTTTTGTGAAGCAATCTAAGATGCTAAAATCCCAATAACGCATGAGGTAGCAGATCATGCTTATCATTCACGAAGCGGAACACGCTAGATGGGCGTCAAACTCTCACACTCCTTCATGGTAATCAGTCTAGATTGGTTCGTTACTCGCAATGGCAGAAAATTAAGACTGCGAACCTCTTACAGTAATGGTCAGGTTTGCGGTGAAGTTTCTTCAGCACACAGGGGCAACTTTGAGCAGCTTGATGATAAAATAAGATCAATTATTCGAGAGGATGGTAAGGAACAATGAGAAAACCAATGGTTGCCGGCAACTGGAAGATGAACAAAGGTTTGTATGAGACCCGCGATTTAATCCGGGAGATGTATCCAGTTTTGCATGCGGTTGAAGATGTAGAAATTGTGGTTTGCCCGCCATTTGTTGGACTGGGTGTCGCAAGGCGTGAGGTGGACGAATCAACCATCAAGCTTGGCGCGCAGAATATGCACTGGGCAGATTCGGGCGCTTTTACCGGTGAAACTTCCCCCTTAATGTTGAAAGAGCTGTGCGAATACGTAATTTTAGGCCACTCTGAACGCCGCGCTATGTTTGGCGAGACGGATGAAACTGTCAACAAGAAAACTTTGGCGGCCTTGGCACATGGTCTGAAACCGATCGTTTGCGTGGGCGAGACTTTGGAGGAAAACCAGAGCGGAATTACCGCCGAGGTCGTCAGCCGGCAGGTGCGGGCAGACCTCGAAGGGCTGACGCAGGAACAGGCTGGGCAGGTGGTGATCGCCTATGAGCCCGTCTGGGCAATTGGCACTGGTCTGGCCGCCACCCCTGAAGGCGCGAACGCCGTGCACAAGGATGTGATCCGCCCGATCCTGCGCGAAATGTTTGGTGAGGAAATCGGAGATGGAATGCGCATTCTTTATGGCGGCTCGGTTAATCCCGGCAACGCCGAAGAACTGTTTGGGCAATCCGATATCGACGGCGGCCTGATTGGCGGAGCAAGCCTGAAGGCAGAGTCCTTCATTGCGCTTGTCAAAGCCGCGATGTAACTTTTTTGCAGTGTATGTAGCCGGGTAAACCCCCGGCTTTTTGGCAGAAACTCAGGCACGCAAACTAAACCATAATGCCCTTGACCATGCCTCTGAAAACTTCTATAATAGGGCGAATGATGGTGAGTGAGGAAAGTAGGCTTTAGAGCCCCAACAGGGAGGCGCGGTCGTGATTGAGAGCGGCGCCAGGCAAGCGAAAGTTGAAGTTCCCTCAGGAGTCGAGCGGGTGAAACCACTGTGCAAGTAGTCCGCGCCGGGTGTTCCCGTTACAGAACGACCTGAGAGGGCTGGTTACTCCAGCCAAGAAGGGTGGTACCACGGCTTTTAGGCCCGTCCCTTTATATGGACGGGCTTTTTTTGTCCGAATGAAAAATTGATGAGGTGAAGGATGTTAGAAATTGAAGAGAAGTTACAGGCGGAGCTGACGCGCGGGATCGAAGCGCTTCAGACTGTTGTAACCGTGGAATCTCTTGAAGCCTGGAAACAGGATTTCCTGGGAAAGAGCTCGCTGGTGATGCAAACCTACGGCTCAATGGGGAAGCTTGCCAAAGAAGAGCGCCCGATAGTTGGCAAAGCTGTGAACCAGTTAAAGGTAGGCCTGGAAGCAGCCCTGGCAGAAAAAGAAGAAGGCATCAAAACTGCCAGCCAGCAGGAAACTTTTACCAAAGAAACCCTGGATGTGACCCTGCCCGGCCGCAAACCGCGCCGCGGCAGGATCCACCCGCTGCATCTGACCCTGCGGCAGATCTACCAGATCTTTGCCGATATGGGCTTCCAGATTTACCGCTCGCCGGAAGTGGAAACTGACGACTACAACTTCACTTTCCTGAACATTCCGCCTTATCATCCGGCGCGGGATATGTGGGACACTTTCTATACTGATAAGGAAGGCGTGGTCCTGCGAACGCATACCTCTCCTGGTCAGGTGCGTGTCATGCGCGAGAGGGCGCCGCAAAATATCCGCGTCATCCTGCCAGGCACAACCATGCGCTATGAGCAGCTGACAGCCCGCTCTGAAATCGAATTCATCCAGGTGGAGCTGCTGGTAGTAGGCAAGGGCATCACCTTCGCCGACATGCGCGGCACGCTCAACGACTTTGCCCGCAGAACCTTTGGCGAGAACGCGCGCACGCGTTTGCGACCATCCTTCTTCCCCTTCACTGAGCCCAGCGCTGAAATGGACGTGCAGTGCTTTGTCTGCGGCGGCGAAGGCTGCGGCGTGTGTAAGGGTACCGGCTGGCTGGAAATCCTTGGCTGCGGCATGGTGCACCCAACCGTGCTCAGGTACGGCGGATATGACCCCGGGGTCTATTCCGGTTTTGCCGCCGGCATGGGCATCGACCGTTCGACCCTGATGCGCTATCACATAGATGATATTCGCCACTTCCGCAATAACGACATCCGCTTTCTGGAACAGTTCTAAGAGGAGATGAGATGAAAGCACCCTTAAGTTGGATCAAAGATTACATCGACCTGGATGGGATTGGCATCGAAGAGCTTGCCAACCTCCTGACCAATGTCGGTTTGGAAGTGGAAAGTGTGCAGTTGGTGGGCGTGGAGAAGCCCGCAGGCATTCTGAAGAATAAATATTTCGGATTGCCCTGGGATAAAGAGAAATTTGTGGTGGCGGAGGTGGTGGAGGTTAACCAACACCCCAACGCTGACCGCCTGACGCTCTGTGAGCTCAATGACGGCACGGGAATTACGACCGTTCTGACTGGCGCGCCAAATATGGTCCCCTACCTCGGCAAGGGCAGGTTGGATCAGCCGCTCAAGGTCGCCTACGCGCGCGAGGGGGCGATGCTCTATGACGGGCATCAACCCGGTCAGGTCGTGACGAAACTAAAAAAGACGACCATCCGCGGGGTTGAGTCGCGCTCGATGATCTGCTCCGAAAAGGAGCTGGGCATCTCCGAAGAACATGAGGGCATCATCGAACTGGACGCGGACGCACCGGTTGGCATGCCGCTGGTGGATTACATGGGGGATGTGGTCTATGAAGTCGCGATCCTGCCGAACATGGCACGGGATGCCTCCATCCTGGGCATTGCCAGGGAACTCTCGGCGGTCACGGGCAGGCCACTGCGCCTTCCGCAAGGCATTGCCCTGGAAGATGGCGGAGAAATCACAGAGAAGGTCGGCCTGGAAGTGCGCGACACCGAGCTCAACCCGCGCTTCATGCTGGGGATGGTGGAAGGCACGCAAGCCCGAAAAAGCCCCTACTGGGTGCAGCGGCGGCTCTCGTTGGCAGGTATGCGCCCGATTGACGCCCTGGTGGATGCCACTAACTACACCATGCTCGAGATTGGTGAGCCCCTGCATGCTTTCGATTACGACTTGCTGCGGGAGAGGGCTGGCGGAAAGCCGACCATCATCACCCGCACGGCCTGCGAGGGCGAGAAGATCACTCTGCTGGATGGCTCGGAGCCGCAGCTTGACACCCAGATGGAACTGGTGACCGACGGTGTCGGTCCGCTTTCCATCGCGGGAGTCATGGGCGGCGGTGAGACAGGCGTGCATGGAGAGACCCGCAACCTGCTGATCGAGTCGGCGAACTGGAACTTCATCAACCTGCGCAAAACCCTTAGCAAAACCCGCATCAACAGTGAAGCCGCTTACCGCTTCAGCCGCGACGTCCATCCGGCGCTGGCAGAGACCGCGCTGAGCTTGTGTTTGAAGCGCGTACAGGAGTGGGGCGGTGGAGAAGTCGTGAGGGGTGTACTGGACGACTATGGCAAACCCTATGAAGATACCGTCAACCGCTTATCGGCAGAAAATATTGCCGAAGTGCTTGGTCAGGAGATCTCGCTGGAAGAATCCACCCAAATCCTTGAAAGGCTGGGATTCACCTGCTGGATGGAAGGCGGTGAACTGGTGGCAAAGAGCCCGTCCACACGCACGGACATCGAAACCGGCATTATCGGGCAGAGAAACCTGATCGAAGAAATTGCGCGCGTCTATGGTTATGAGCGCATCGCCGGGAAGCGCCTGAGCGACGAACTGCCTCCCCAGGTCGGCAACCCCGATCTGGAAGCAGAGGAACGCATCCGGGACATCATGGTCTCGATCGGTCTGCAGGACACCCTGGCCTACCGCCAAACCTCACCTGAGCGCGAAGCACGCTTATTCATCGGCAGGAAGGCACCGCAAGGGCTGACCTATGTGCGCCTTAAGAACCCAATCACTCCCGAACGCACCGTCATGCGCCGCAGTGCCATGGCAACCATGCTCGAGTTGCTGGAATATAACACCAAATTCAGGCCGGGTTTGGCGCTGTTTGAGTTGGGACCGGTCTTTTTACCGGTGGCGGATGAGGTCCTGCCCCATGAGGCACTGCGCCTGAGCATCGGTTTGACGGGCGCCTGGGACGTCGCCAGTTGGGACCGACCCCAAAGCAAGGCAATGGACTTTTTTGACCTGAAAGGCGTGGTGGAAGCGCTGTTGGACGGTCTGCACCTGGAGGGGGTTAAATTCCAGTCAACCGCGCACCCCAGTTTTCACCCCGGAAAGTGTGCTGAGGTGAGAGTGGGGGAGGAAATTCTGGGTGTGATGGGCGAACTTCACCCACAGGTCAAGAAAAACTACGCCTTTGGGCAGGATCCGGTGCTGGTGGCTGAGTTTGATGGAGAAATGCTGGTACGCTTGAGCAGCGAGGTTTTCATTAACCGCGCCATTTCAGGCTATCCGGCCATGGTGGAGGATATTGCCCTGATTGTGGATGAGAGCGTGCCGGCAGAAGATCTGGAGGCATTGATCTGGCAGGCTGGCGGAAAACTCTTGGTGGATGTGAAACTGTTTGACGTCTACCGCGACGCCAGGCTGGGAGAAGGTAAGAAAAGCCTGGCTTATCAGCTGACTTACCAGGCATTTGACCGCACTCTGAACGATAAGGATTCCCTCAACATCCGCAACCGGATTGTGAAACAGACCAAGAACACCTTTGGCGCGGTCCTGCGCAGCCAATAGGAGGGCTAATGAAGACTGTTTTATTGTTTACCCGAAATGGTTTGGGGGATGCTCCTGAAGGTCTGCAGCAAACCCTGGCGGTGAAGTTTCTGAGTCTCCTGGCCCAGGCAGAGGAAAAGCCCGCGCGGATTGTCTTTTACGCGGAAGGCGTAAAGCTGGTGTGCGAGGGCTCGCTTGTGCTGCAGTGGCTGAAGATGCTGGAAGCAGCGGGCGTGGAGCTGTTAGTCTGCTCCACCTGTCTGGAATACTTTGGACTGACAGACAAGGTTAAGGTCGGCCAGGTGGGCGGCATGCCCGGGATCCTCGCCGCGCTGCAAGCAGCGGAAAAGGTAATCAGTTTGTAAATTATTCGCTGAGGGATCATGTGTCGGGTTCAAGTCGTGCAGTCTCACTGCATAGCTTGAACCTGACAGTATTTTCCAATCAAATTCCATTTTCCTGGAAAAGCCAGGTAAGTTAAGCGCAACCTGAGAGCCAAAGGTTCTCATAATACCAGGTATTGACCCGAGATGTTTCGCGCTATTGACTGGTAACCTCACCAGACGCGTTCAAGGTCGGGATTATCCACCGCCTGGCGGCCGACCTTGGCGAGGTTTACCCAATCATCGTGTACTTTTACGCGTACGACATCAGCGGTGAAATCGGTTTTAGTCTCGCCATGATTGTTGAAGAGCGAAGAACCGACTGCATAAATGTCTGCCGGCACTCCCAACTTTTCAAAGTTGGTTATCTTCTGAATATCAAAACCGCCGGAGACGACAATCTTTATTGCCTGGCAGAATTGGCGGGCAAGGTCGCGATCCGCTTCCGGGACTTGCCAGTTCTGCCAATCCGAGTCCAGTGCCTGGCGGAGAAGGAACACGAGCCGTGGATTCACCCCGAGATCCAGGACAGGGTCCCCGAGTGGCAAAACAGATATGTCGCGAAGGCTTGCGGATGTGTCAAGACGTACTCCGAAGAGGCGATAACGCTCGGCTTCCTCGTGATTCCCAGCCTTGATCAAGCGCATGTGCTCATCGAACATCGCCCGGCAGACCTCCAGCGAAGTGCCGATACAGTCATTGGAGAAGTCAACCAAGGCAATGCGTGAAATTTTGGCGGGCAAGACGCGCGCGAATGCCAGCATCGCTTCGGCAGTATCTCCGAGGAAGCTGGCGATGCCGGAATGCGAGACGGTTCCTCCACCAAAGCCGCCCCACCAATCGCCCTGGGCGTCGGTCGAGACAAAGGCGCTGGTGTTGTGCGCGTAGTCGAGGTTGTAGCGTTGGATAGCGATGAGGTAGGCATAACCATCCGCAGCCTGCACTTCGTGCACGTCAAAGCGGGCTGGAAAGAACATCAAGGGTTTACCATCAGCGGCGATTTGGGTCTGGTAGACGTTGGTGGCAATACGGCTGGCGCGGGAAAGGATGCCCAGCGTCGGGGTTTCGAGCAGAGCAAAGTCGCGGTATCGCCCGCGAACGCGAAGGACTGGTTGGATCTGCATAGGATTGCCATTGTATTGAACCGTGCAGCCATCCTGGACCGCCCAAACCTTCAGTTGTTCAGCAGTATTGATGAATTGCTCGCCTTCAAAGTAACCGGTTGCGTGCTTGAGCATGGTGAGGGCTTTGTCTACGCCCACGACCACGGTCTTGCCAGGTCGGCGGTTGAACCACTGCATTTCGACCTCAATATCGCCGTTTGCCACGCCTTCAGGCGGGATACCCTGCGGCAGGCGGGAATTTTTCCCCAGGTAGGTGTAATTCTGCTTACTTAATTCCTGGAGCATCGTGGCAATATTGACAAAATATTTGTCTGAATACCACCCTCTGCGCATGCGTTCGACGTCAAGTTTGAAGGTCTCGTTGTCCAGGCGTTTCCCATTGAAGAGGCTCATTTTCCAATTACTCCATTCTTGTTGATTTATACTATGCGAAAGATTGTCATTTGATTGGTTTGCTCACCAACCGAATGCCAGTCCGCGTTTTCCGAGGATATAGTCATCAAAGAGCACCTGGGCAGGGCTTTGAGCCAGACCGGCGCACACCAAAAGGGGCAATAAATGCTCCTCGCGCGGGTGGCAGTAGCGGGCAGAGGGGGCTTGCGCCCAGTTGCGCAAGGCGCGGCGTGTCTCTGGATAAGCGGGATGCGACGTGGCTTTAATCAGCCAATCCTGAAAAGCGTCATTGGCAGGGTCTGGCTCCGTGGAAGGTATCCAGGAAAAGGCGGACATGTTGTGGAACGAAAAGCCCGAACCGATGACCAGGACGTTTTCCTCCAGCAGCGGGCGTAAGGCTTCGCCAAGCAGCAGATGCCGTTCCGAATCAAGACCGCGGATCAGGGAAAGCTGCAAGGTCGGGATATCTGCTTCGGGGTACATCATCAGCAGCGGGATGAAATGACCGTGGTCGTAACCGCGGGTGGGATGGATATTGGCGGGAATGTCAGCGCTCTTGAGCATGTCCACGATCTTCATGGCGGCTTCTGGGGCACCTGGCGCGGGATATTGCACCTGATAGGTTTCGGGTGGAAAGCCGTAATAGTCGTAGAACATCGGCGGGTTGGGCGAGCCAAGCAGGGTGGGCACGGCTTCTTCCCAGTGCGCGCTGATCACGAGGATCAAGTCCGGGCGGGCTATTTGCTCGGGCAAGACGCGCATGAAATCAATCATGGCTTTGTGCCCTGGGTCTCCGAGCAGAGGCAGCGGTCCGCCGCCGTGGCTGAAGTAGACAATGCGTTTCTTGTTTTGGTTCATAGTATCCTCACCGATTAAGATAATTGTAAATCACCTTAGGGTTTGGTTTGCAAGCCGAGCTTTGACAAACATCTTGAGCGTTATCTTTCATAGCCTTATTGCATAAAGTGCATATTATGTGCTGACCCACGCACATTGAACCCGACCTGATAAAAGCTTGCCTCCAGCGCCTGCGGATGCTACACTTAAGCGAGGTGAAAGGCGGTTCATGATCACTCCGGAACAGCAGACCAACTATCAGACCGTTCTGAATAAATATCGCTCCAGCTATCCTGAAGGGTTGCTCGGCGTGCTGGTGTTTGAGGGCAACAGCCTCAAAGCTTCAAGCGGCGCGCTGTTGCCGGAATCCCTTGAGGGTTTTCCGCTGCTTCCTACCCCCCAAAAGATCAACGCGCGCAAGGTAAACGAACAGCCCTGCCTGGTCTATAGTGACTTCCTGCCGGACAAAAAGCAGGTTTGCCTGATCTTCCCTGATTCTATTCGCCTTTCTTCCCTGCGAAGCCAAGCTGGCAGGGCTATGGAAGAGCTCAAAGCCTTGAGCGTGCCAAAAGCCGGCGGTCTCAGCAGCCGTGAAGAAGCGGTGCTGGCGGAGTTTATCCAGGCTGCTGCCAGTTCAAAATACGCCCATGACGCCGAAAGCCACACCCAACCTGTGCGCGTTAGCGGAACGCAAACCACCCCACCTTCAGCCCAGACTGCCACGCAAGCGCTCTACTGGCCTTACTGGTTCCAAATCTTCTAAAGAGGTGCTTATGCCCAAAATTCTATATCTGCTCGACGGTCACGCGATTGCATACCGTGCTTACTTTGCCTTGACTTCCGGAGGTTCCACCCGCTGGGCAACCAGCTCCGGTGAGCCTACCGCCGGCGTCTACGGCTTTGCCAGCATGCTGCTGAAATTGCTCGAGCAAGAGGAGCCTGATTACCTTGCTGTTTCCTTCGATACCGGAAAAACCTTTCGTCACGAGATGTACCCCGAATATAAGGGCACCCGTGCCAAAATGCCGGATGACCTGCGCGGGCAAATCGAACGCATCCGTGAAATGGTGGACAGCTTCAACATTCCGCGCGTCGAAGTGGAGAATTACGAGGCAGATGACGTCATTGGCAGCCTCGCCACCTGGGCAAGCGCCAAGCAAGGATTGGGCGTCAAGATCATCACCGGCGACCGCGATTTGCTGCAATTGGTGAACAACCGCATCGTGGTTTCCCTGCCCAACAAAAGCGGCTCAAATGAGGATTACTTTCCAGAGGATGTTGAATCCAAGCTGGGCGTTTTGCCGGAACAGGTCGTGGACTACAAAGCGCTGCGCGGCGACCCTTCGGATAACATCCCTGGCGTGAGGGGTGTGGGCGAGAAGACTGCCGTGAAGTTAATCCATAAATACGACAACCTGGATAATATCTATGCCCACCTCGAAGAGATCACTGGAAAAGCCGGAAAAGATCTGGCAGCAGGCAAGGATGCCGCCTACCTAAGCCAGGATTTGGCGCGCATCCGCACTGATCTGCCGGTCACGCTCGACCTCGAACAGGCAAAACCAGATCGTTTTGATCCCCTTGCCGTGGAGAAGCTATTCCACGAGCTTGAGTTCCGCACGCTGACCCAGCGTTTGAAAAAGCTCAATCAGCGGCTCAAACCTTCGCTGAACCCTCAAGCAGAGCAGGGAAACCTCTTTGGCAGTGAACCCGCTGCAGCAGAACCTGAACCGACAGAGCCGCTTGATACGGAATTTGAAACCGTCATCGTAGACAGCCCTGAGAAGTTGAAAGCCTGCGTGACTGACCTCAAAAAAGCCCCGATGATCGCTTTCGACACCGAAACCACCGGGGTCAATCCGCTTCAGGACCAACTGGTTGGTATTTCGCTGGCAGGCAGCCCGGAAAAAGGCTACTACATCCCACTTGGGCACGACAAAGGCCAACAGCTGCCATTGGAAGAAGCACTCTCGGCCTTGAAACCACTTCTGATTGACCCAAAAATCGGCAAAGTGGCACACAATGCCAAGTACGATCTGTTAGTACTGCGCCAGGTGGGGATCGAAGTCAGCCCGATCACCTTCGATACTATGATTGCCGAGTGGCTGATCACCCCCAACTCGCGCCACCTGGGTCTGAAAGCCTTGGCCTGGGTACGGCTCGGGGTGGAAATGACCCTGATCGAGACTCTGATTGGCAAAGGCAAGAGCCAGATCACCATGGCACAGGTGCCCATCGCCAAAGCAGCGCCCTATGCCGCTGCTGATGCCGTCATGACCCTGCGGCTGGTACCGCTCTTGGAAGCTGACCTGCAAGACCACGGCGTGGAGAAACTCAACCGGGATATCGAGGTCAAACTCATCCCGATCCTGGCAGACATGGAAGAGGCTGGCATCCTTTTGGATCTGCCGCTATTCGAACAGTTCTCACATGAACTCAGGCAGGAGATCCACAAGCTTGAGCAGGCAATTTACCAACAGGCTGGCGAAGAATTCAACATCAACTCCACCCAAAAGCTTTCCGATGTGCTCTTCAAGAAACTGGCGCTTGACCCGCCAGACGTCACCAAAAAGACCAGCAGCGGAAAGTTTTCCACTGCCGCAGACGTATTGGAAGAGATGAAGGGCATCCATCCGATCATTGACCTGGTTTTGAACTACCGCGAACTGACCAAGCTGCAATCCACCTATGTGGAAGCACTGCCGCAGGAGGTGAACCCCAAAACCGGGCGGGTGCACACCACCTTTAACCAGACGGGCACCGTCACAGGGCGCATAGCCTCGCAAAACCCAAACCTGCAAAACATCCCCACCCGCACCGAGCTTGGTCGCAAAGTTCGGCAGGGATTCATTGCCGCGCCCGGAAAAAAACTGCTGGCAGTGGACTACTCACAGATTGAACTGCGGATCGTGGCGCATATCGCCCAAGATAAGGCCATGATGGATGCCTTCCACAAGGGTTTGGATATCCACGCCGCCACTGCCGCCGCAATCGAGGATGTGCCGATCGAGCAGGTAACCAAGCAGCAGCGCCGCCATGCCAAAGCCATCAATTTTGGGCTGATTTACGGAATGAGCCCCTTCGGTCTGACCCGCACCACCGATCTGACCCTGGCAGAAGCGGAGAACTTCGTCAAGGAATACTTCAAGGAATTCCCTGGAGTAAAAGCCTGGTTGGATAATACCCGCGTTGAAGCCGCCCAAACTGGCAGCGTCTCCACGCTGCTCGGACGCAAACGCTACTTCCCAAATCTAAAAGCTGGCACAAACTATGTGATGCGCCAAAGGGAAGAGCGTGAAGCAATCAACGCGCCTGTGCAGGGCACTGCTGCCGATATCATCAAAATTGCCATGGTGCGTTTGCCGGAGGTCCTGCGCAAGGCGGGGCTGAAGACGCAGATGCTGCTGCAGGTGCATGATGAATTGATCTTTGAAGTGCCTGACGCGGAGATTGAAAAGACGATGAAGGTCGTGAAAGACGTGATGGAAAACGCCCTGGAGCTTTCCGTTCCATTGGTGACCGAAGCCCGGCTTGGCAGCAATTGGGGCGAGCTGGAGAAGGTGGACGAGGAACCGGTGATTTTGGACCTCGAAGGGTGATGGAAGCTGGTTTCCAAGCCAACTATCGGCTTGAAAAGGTGTGACCAATTTCATGGTTTTCCATTAGGTTCCTGAAGGATGTGGCTTCGAGGATCTTTCTGTCATTGCGAACCCCCGTTATCGGGTCTCAAAATTCAGTAGTTGATAGAAAGGGGGTGTGGCAATCTCTCTTTTGTTCTTTGGCAGACTTGACACAGGAGATCGCCACGTCGCTTTGCTCCTCGCGATGACAGACAGTCTGTCATTGCGAACCTCTTTTGTGACACGTAGTGTGCTATTTTGCAAGCAATCTAAAATCTGTGGTGACCAACAACACTAGAGGAAGCGGAATCAAGTTCATTACATGCGAGGCAGATTTGATTCAGGTGTAATCGTGAACCTTTGAGGGTGCGTGAGGTTGAGAGTTTAGATCGCTTCGTTCCTCGCGATGACAGACAATCTGTCATTGCGAACCTCTTTTGTGACACGTAGTGTGCTATTTCGCAAGCAATCTAAAATCTGGGTAGATCAAGAACACCAGAGGAGGTAGAAAACTTTTCTTATGTGCGAGGTACACCTAATTCAGTTTTGCTTGTGAACCATTGATGGTGCGTGAGGTCGAAAGTTTAGATCGCTTCCTCCCTCGCGATGACAGTAAACCTGTCATTGCGAACCCCCGTTATTGGGTCTCAAAATTCAGTAGTTGATAGAAAGGGGGTGTGGCAATCTCTCTTTTGTTCTTTGGTAGATATTGAAATACGAGATCGCCACGTCGCTTTGCTCCTCGCGATGACAGATTCAGATTATCGTGAACATTTGAGAGCGCTTGACGACAAGAGTCTAGACTGCTCCATTCCTCGCGATGACAACAAATCTGTCATTGCGAACCTCTGTTGTGACACGTAGTGTGCTATTTCGCAAGCAATCTAAAATCTGGGTAAACCGAAAACATCCGAGGTGGGAATCTCTCTTTTGTTCTTTGGTAGACATTGAAAGACGAGATCGCCACGTCGCTTTGCTCCTCGCGATGACAGATTTTTGACATCATGAACCGCTGAGATTCCTTAAGGTTGAAAGCTTAGATCGCTTCGTCCCTCGCGATGACAGAAGAATCCCCAACTACGCGGGCACGTAGTGGCTGTTGAGTTTCTCGCGTAGCTGCGACACCTGGCGGCGCATGCGGTCGTCGCTTTCCATCATATCTGCCACCCTGTTGCATGCATACATCACGGTGGTATGATCGCGTCCGCCAAGTTCCTGCCCGATGCGCGGCAATGAGATTCCCCCATCCTCTCGCAGCAAATACATAGCCACCTGGCGCGGCAGTGCCACATCGCGTGAGCGATTCTTGCTGGTAAGGCTGTCCTTGGTGGTGCCGAAGAAGTCTGCCACCACATCCACCACATAAGCCGGCGTCAGGCTGGTCCTTTGTGGCAAATAGTCCGTAAGGGCGTGTTTTGCCAGATCCAAGGTCAGTTTCTGCCCGCTAAGATCGGCATAAGCGTTCACACGGTTCCAGGCACCTTCAAGCTCCCGAACGTTGGTGGGAATGGCTCTGGCAATCGTCTCCATCACATCCAATGGGACATCTCTGCTAGCTTTTTCAGCTTTACTGCGCAGGATGGCAAGGCGCGTCTCATAATCTGGCGCTTGCATGTCCACCGTCAGACCCCACTCAAAGCGCGAGCGCAGGCGTTCCTCCAGGGTGGCCATCGCCTTGGGTGAACGGTCGGAAGTGATCACAATCTGTTTGTTCTGCCCATGCAGGGCATTGAAGGTGTGGAAAAATTCTTCCTGGGTGCTGTCTTTGCCCGCGATAAATTGAATATCATCGATCAGGAGCACATCCACCTGGCGGTATTTTTCGCGGAACGCCGGGGTTGTTTTGTGGCGGATGGCATCGATCAGATCGTTGGTGAATTCTTCCGATGAGACGTAAAGAACAACTTTACCCTGCTTGACAACCTCGTTGCCTATCGCGTGCAGGATGTGGGTTTTGCCCAAGCCAACGCCGCTGTAGATGAAAAGCGGATTATAAGCCCGGGCTGGATTCTCAGCTACAGCCATGCTGGCGGCCTGTGCCAGGCGGTTTGCCGCACCCACCACAAAGTTATCGAAGCGGTAATGCGGATTGAGATGCGTGTCGAATGTGTTGGGCTCCACCACTTCCACCCTTCTGGGAGCCCGAACACTTTGCTCTTCCACCACCGGAGCCGGCGCAGACCAGACTTTGAATTCCACATTCACCTGGCGCGCCATTATGCCCGACAGTTTATTAGTAATGATGCTCTTCAGGCGGCTTTCGAGCCAATCACAGGCGTAGGCATTGCTGGCACCAAGGGCAAAAGTTCCTGATCCTTCCTCGTAGGAGATCAGTTGTGTGTTCCGAACCCAGGTGTCAAAGTTCGCCTTTGAGAGGTCCATTTGCAATTGTCCGATTGTTGCCTGCCATGCCTGGTGAGCATTCATGGGCATTCTCCCTTCCCGTTTCCTATGGGGGATTGTGATTGGTCAATGTTAAACTGAGCGATCCGATTACCTCTAAATTCGCATCACTTGTGAGCTTTACTAATTTGTCTTGCTCAGTGAGTAACAAGATTCTAACACTCAACAACAGGGTTTCAGGTTTTTAGTCTTAAAGATTAACGATTTTTTAAGATTCAGAATTCTCTTGCCTTTTTCATCATCAGGTCTGGTTCAATACCTGTTCGGAAAGAAATCCACCTGCCACTAATTAGCAGGCACTCTACCTCTCTTTTACCCCCATATATGGGTATAGGAGGCTGAATTCATGATAAATTACCAATAGATAGGCATAATAATTTCCATCAAAATCACCGCGAAAAATGCTCAAAAAATCGGATAGTGATTCCAGAATCGGAATCAGTCTTTTAAGAATCGAAAGACTACACGATATCCACGCTTTTCTCAACATGCATCAATTTTGCGGCTCGCCGACCAATCTCCACGGCAAAGTTCGTGCCGCGATCCCATGGGTACACCTGGCTCATGCTGGCAAAAAACAGACCGGGTATGGGCGTCTCAATTGCCGGGATATTGGCAGAATGGTTTGGCAGCGGAATGGGCTGAGCGTAAGCCGTTTTGGAGACCCAGATCTTGTTGACCCAATCCCGATTAAAGTCAGGGTTGATTTTCTTCAGGTGCGGGAGGAATTCATCCGCCAGTTCAGCATCGCTCTTGTTGAAGTTGGGATGGTCGGTTTCGAGATAGTCGCCAATGTAGAGGATGTGATCTCCGCCGAAGTACTCCGGCTTGAGGAAGTTCGTGTGCTCCACCAAAGAAAGGAAGGGATAGCCGGCTTGTTTGGGGATGTTGTACCAGTAGTAGCCTTGCGGGGAAAGCGGGTGCTTAATGGAAACGGTCATCACCACCGCTC
>DDWY01000048.1 GCA_002347705.1 Anaerolineaceae bacterium UBA2274
CTCTTCCCCTACAAACGCGACTGGCAGCGGCCTGAAATAGACTGGCAGCGGATCATTGAGGGTATCCAAACCCACGGCATCCGTAACGCTGCCCAGACCACCATCGCCCCCACGGGAACCATCGGTACGGTGGCTGGCTGCGAAGGTTATGGTTGTGAACCTGTTTTTGCTCTCGCCTATGTGCGCCATGTCAACGACAACGGAGAGGATCTGCTGCTGAACTATGTCAGCCCCTTCTTCCAAAACGCTCTCAAAGCTGCCAATTTACCTGAAGAAACTAAAGATTTGGTCATCAAAAAGGTCATTGAACAAGGCAGTTGCCAGCACATTGAACAGCTTCCACAGCACATTCGCAATGTCTTTGTGGTTTCTTCCGACATCACTGCCGACGAACATATCCACATTCAGGCTGCCTTGCAACGTTTCGTGGATAACAGCCTCAGCAAGACCATCAACTTCCCGGAGGGTACAACTGAAGAAGATGTCAGTAAAGCTTTCATCAGGGCCTGGAAGCTGGGATGCAAGGGCATCACAGTCTACATCACAGGTTCCCGCGACAAAGTCGTATTGGAAACCAAGGCGACCATGGAAAAGAAAGAGAATGTTTCCCTTCCGAGCTTAATGCTCTTCGAGGGTGGAGAGGAAACGCAACTTTCGTTCTGGAAGGACACCAAAAAACCCCGTCCGCGCACGCTCCATGGCTACACCTACTCGATCGAGACGCCCCTTGGAAAAGCTTTTGTCACCATCAATGAAAATGGCGGCTCACAGCCTTTTGAGGTCTTCATCAATACTGCCAAAGCTGGTTCAGAAACTGCCGCGCATTCAGAAGCCCTGGGTCGCCTGATCTCCTACATCCTGCGCCTGGCTTCGCCGGTTGAACCGCGCCAGCGTTTGAAACTGGTCATGGAACAGCTTGCTGGCATCGGCGGCGGCAGATCGCTTGGCTTTGGACCCAACCGCGTGCGCTCGCTGCCGGATGGAATTGCGAAAGCGCTGGATGAATACCTCTTCCAGCAACATTGGGAGAAAGAAGAAGCGCTTGAAAAACCGATCGAGCAAATTCCCATGCCCGGTATCGATTCTCCCATCCATAAGATCGGCGAGTTGTGCCCGGAATGCGGTCAGGCAACCATGATCAACGAAGAAGGCTGTCGTAAGTGCTACACCTGCGGCTACAGTGAATGTTAAATGATTGTTTGTGGGGCTGCAGATTTTCTGCACTGATTTGTTAAAAATTTACATTAATTAACATTGACATTTATAGATAAGGGTGTGATAATCAATAAGCGCACGGCTTGGGTGCCCCCCTCACCCAAGTCGTGCGCATTTAAGTTCAGGCTAATCCTGCCACTCCAATTCATAATCGCTGATGATGACGTTGTCACCTTCCTGGATTCCCGCAGCGCGTAAAGCCTTTTCAACACCAAGACCAGCCATCAACTTCTGGAAGCGCCTGACCGAACCTGGTTGGTCGAAGTAGGTCATTGCGGCGGCTTTCTCAATGCGTGCCCCGGAAACGACATAACCATCTTCAGTTTTCTCGATTTCAAAGGCATTCGGGTCAACCTCCGCCCGGTAAACCGGCATTTCGGTTTTCTTTTCCTCTTCAGGAAGCTCAGCCAGAGTCTGGAAAATCTTCCACATCAGTTCTCTCAGATTGTACTGGCTGACGGCTGAGATGGGCATGGGTTCAACTCCCAGGCTCTTAAATTGCTCTCGCAGAGATTCAAATTTCTCAGCTACATCCGGTAAATCCATCTTGTTGAGAACAACGATCTGAGGGCGTTCTCCGAGCAGATCATCGAAGAGTTCGAGCTCAGCATTGATAGTGTGGTAGTCTTCCAGCGGATCCTCAGAGAGACCATCCAATACATGCACCAGCAGACGAGTGCGTTGAATATGCCGCAGGAAGTCAAAACCCAAACCGACTCCCATGGAAGCCCCCTCTATCAGACCCGGAATATCCGCCATCACGAAGCTGCTGTCCAGGTCAAGCTGTACCACCCCCAGGTTTGGCTCCAGAGTTGTGAAAGGATAATCTGCCACCTTGGGTCTGGAGTTCGTTGTTGCAGCTAAAATGGACGATTTTCCGGCATTAGGCAGCCCAACCAGCCCAACGTCCGCGATCAGCTTCAATTCAAGTCTGAGGTTGAATTCTTCGCCGGGTTCGCCTTTTTCCGCCGTGAGCGGCATCTGGTTGCGGCTGGTCGCGAAGTGTTGATTGCCCCTGCCTCCTCGCCCTCCTTTGGCAACGATCAGCCGCTGCCCGGGCGAAACGAGATCTCCGATCAACTCAGCCTTGTCGTCATCATAAACCACCGTACCCGGTGGAACACGTACAATCAGGTCCTTCGCAGAGCGACCACTGCGGTTTGAGGGTCCGCCATTCTTGCCTGCATCGGCAAAAAAATGCTCGTTTTGGTGAAAATGACTGAGGGTGTTCAGGGTCGGGATCACCTCAAAGATTACATCCCCACCTTTGCCCCCATCCCCACCATCTGGACCGCCACGCGGACGGTATTTTTCGCGGTGCATGTGCACAATACCATCTCCGCCTTTTCCAGACGCGACTTTAATTTGAACAGAATCAATAAACATAGTTACTCTTTCGATTTGAAGTAGAGTGAGTTTATCATAATCTCGAATTGCTTCGCAGAGAGGAGGCTGCCCCGATCCAGGTTAAACCTCGATAAAAAAACAACCGGTCAATTGCCTGACCGGTTGTCTGTCTAATTCAAAACTACTTGCCAAACTTCTTCTTCAGGATATCCTCGAGATCCGGTTTGCCAATTTCCTCAAGTTCATAGCGCACGCGCTGGCTGGGGCGATTGATCTTCATCACACGGGTCAGATCGATCGGCGTGCCAATAATGACCATGTCCACATCGGCATTTTCAATGGTTTTCTCAAGGTCACGGATCTGCTGATCGCCGTAACCCATTGCCGGTAAAATAGTCCCGGTGTTGGGGTATTTTTCGTAGGTGGCAAGAATCTCGCCAACAGCAAAGGGTCGTGGATCCACAATCTCTGCCGCGCCAAAGCGCCGTGCGGCCACCCAACCGGCACCAATCTTCATGCCGCCGTGCGTCAGCGTGGGGCCATCTTCCACCACCAGCACCCGCTTGCCGCGGATGGATTCGGGGTCATCCACATAGATCGGGGAAGCGCCTTCAATGATGATCGCGTCAGGGTTGATGTTGTGGACGTTCTCGCGCACTTTGATGATGTCCTCAGGATTGGCGGTGTCGACCTTGTTGATCACAACTACGTCCGCCAAGCGCACATTAACCTCGCCGGGGTAGTAGGCAATTTCATGCCCGGGGCGCAGTGGGTCTGCCACCGTGATCTGTAAGTCGGGCTTGTAGAATGAAAAGTCATTGTTTCCGCCGTCCCACAGGACCACATCCACTTCCTTTTCCGCTTCGCGCAGGATCGCTTCGTAATCCACACCAGCAAAGACGATCACCCCATTGTCGAGGTGAGGTTCGTATTCTTCGCGTTCCTCAATCGTGCACTCGTGCTTATCGAGGTCAGCGTAGGTCGCAAAGCGCTGCACCCGCTGTTTCACCAGGTCTCCGTAAGGCATGGGGTGGCGGATAGCTGCCACTTTCAGACCCATTTCCTGGAGGATTGCCGCAACCCGGCGGGTTGTCTGGCTTTTACCGCAGCCAGTGCGAACGGCGCAAATGGCAACCACGGGTTTGGTAGACTTAACCTGGGTCTCTTTGGTACCCATCAGGCGGAAGTCAGCTCCCAGTGAGTTGACCAGGGCAGATTTGTGCATCACGTAATCGTAGGGAACGTCACTGTAAGCAAAAACGACTTCGTCAACTTCAAACTGCTTGATCAGATCAGGCAGTTCTGACTCAGGGTAGATCTTGATGCCGTCTGGATACAGTTTTCCAGCAAGCTCGGCGGGGTACTTTCTCCCGTCAATGTTAGGGATCTGGGTCGCGGTGAAGGCAACCACTTCATACTTCTCGTTGTCACGATAGAAAGTATTAAAGTTGTGAAAATCCCGACCTGCTGCCCCCATGATTAGTGTACGAATTCGACTCATATGTTTCTCCTTTTAATTTTGATTGTTATTATTCTACATCACATCACTTGTGGTGACTGAATTCCAAGTAAAGATAACCCATTTTCAAGGCTTATTTTAGCTGCCTGTACAAGCACAAGGCGCGAAAGCCGGGTTGCACCCTCAGCAGACAGGACCGGACATTGGGTATAAAAATCATTAAATGCCTGCGCAAGCTCAAAAGCGTAGGTAGCGACCAATGAGGGCTTAAACTCAACAGCAGCTTTTTGGACCACCTCAGGAAGCTGCGAGATCTTTTCGATCAGGTTGACTTCCATTGGCAGCAGCTCGTGGCTGAAAGTTGCCGTGCTGGGCGCGGGCTCGTTGAGCCGGCGCAGGATGCTGTTGGCACGCACCACCGCATACTGGATGTACGGAGCGGATTGTCCATTAAAGTCGAGAGCGCTGTCCCAGTCAAATGTCACGATCTTGGTGTTTTCCCGCGCGATCATCGGGTACTTGATGGCACCCAGGGCGACTTTTTCCGCCACTTCCTGCATCATTACAGCGTTAAGTGTGGGGTTTTTCTCCCGCACAACCTCAAGGGCGCGTTGTGTCGCTTCGCGGATCAGGTCGTCCAGGAGGACAACCGTGCCATCCCGGGAGGACATGGTCACATTCCCCGGCAAATTAACGATCTCATAAGCGAGGTGCCGCATACGATCAGCCCAGGGGTAACCCATCAACTCCATCACCTTGCTCATTTGCTTCATGTGCAGCGACTGACGGACGTCAATCACGTAAATAGACTGGTCGAGGTCATATTCCTGGAATTTCATGATTGCAAGGGGGATTTCCTTGGTGGCATACAAAGAGGTTCCGTCTGAGCGCAGAATGACCACCACCCGGTATTCCTCTGTGGTGCCCAGCTTCTTGTCCAGGTCAATAATGACCGGATTTTCCGGGCGCCCGTCTTCAGCCAATCCACTTTCGAGCAGCTGGTCAATCAAAGCTTTGCCGGGTTCTTCAACTTCGCTTTCAAAGTAGATCCGGTCAAAGTGCTCGCCTAATAGCCCGTAAACCTGATCGAAACCTTCCATCGACCAGTCCCGGGTCTGCTTCCACAGGTCTTTGAGGTGCTGCTCGCCGGCATCCCAACGCCCAAAATACTCTCTGACCGCAGCCTCGAATTCCGGCTCGTTCACAAAACGTTTGTCTGCCTCAGCATAGAGATCAGCCATCCAACGCATCGTATCAACGCCAGGCTGCTCGCCGGTGTGGTACATCTCGTAGTTGCACATCCACTTGATCACGTGCAGTCCAATATCGCCGATATAGTTGGCGCGGATGACCTTTTTGCCGCTTGCTTCCAGGATGTTGCAGACCGAACCGCCCAGGATCACATTCCGCAGGTGCCCCACATGCAGCGGTTTATGCGTGTTTGGGTTGGAATATTCCACCATCACCTGCTTACCTTGCTGGTCCTGGGAGCCAAACGCGCTGCCCTGCTCCAAAACAGTGCTGATAACTCTTTCAGCATATTGATGGGGTTCGAAGTACAGGTTCAGGTACCCTCTGACGGCTTCGATCCTTGCAAAACCTGGCAACTCTTCTACTTGAGTCTTCAGAATTTCAGCAAATTCCTGGGCTTTTTGTGGCACAGGCAGGGATTTGTCCGGATCTGCTGCTGCCAGCGGGAAAAGCGGCGCGGCAATTCCCCATTCCCCGCTGAAGGGAATGTTGCGGAACTCCACTTTACCAGTGGGCAGTCCCCGTGTTTGGCAGAAACTGTCGATTATTTGAGTTAATTGGTTTTTAATATCGTCAAACATAGGCATCTCACATTCAGTCTGGGGCGATTATAACATCGAGGAATGGAGCTTGGGCAGCTTTCTGAGAAAACCGCAGCACCTGAAGCAAATAATGTTTTCCTGTTAAACAAAAAAAGAGGTTCCCCACCATTTGGTAAGGGAGCCTCGGTGTGTGAATAAAAAGAGCTTACTTGTCTAAGCCGTTATAGCGGGCCATCAAACGGGATTTGCGGCGCGCGGCATTGTTCTTGTGGATAACGCCCTTAGCAGCAGCCTTATCCAGAGCACGGATTGCTTTAAGCACTTCAACCTGAGCCTTATCAGCATCCTCAGTGCGGATTGCGGATTGAGCTTTACGCAGGAAAGTGCGGGCTGAGCCGCGATAGACGCGATTGCGCAGGCGCGCAGCCTGATTTTGTTTGTTTCGTTTGATCTGAGACTTAATATTTGCCAACTTCTTCCTCCAAAAATAATTCCTCTATACTTGCAAAAGACTATTTTACAATAAATCCCGGATTTGTCCAGTAATTGGTGGGGGAAATGTTATTAGTCAGCGATAATGTCACCCCCATAAGTAACCAGCGAATATGTCAACCCGAAAAATTCAGCCATCTATTTGGGCATGGCTCGGATATTTTTTATCCATGAAGTGGTTACCATGCGCTTACCACCGCACAATCTGCTTTTTTTTGCTGGCGAAGATGGAGGCTGTATAATTAGACTAAGAACAAGTAAAAATGACCTGTGGTGAAATTTTGACAAAACCGTTTTAGATTAATTAACATTCACAAGAAAGTAGGAGAATACAGTGAGACTTCTACAAAAAGCAAAAAAACCGCTGATACTTGTAGGTTTATGTTTATTATTCGCCGGCGCTGTCGCTGTATTTGCTATGTCAAATAGATCGGTTTTGGATAATCCTCCACCGATAATCATGGAAAGTTTGACACCTCAACCAACTCGCCCAGTTGGGTGCGTACCATTGCCGGGTAGTATGTTTCAAGTCAAAGAGTCTACCACCTCTACGCCTCAAAGAGGAACAGTAACATCTCCGGTGCCACCGCGCGCTTCGGTTACACCAATGCCTTTTACAATCGACCTGGATCTGGATCCTCAATTAAGTATCATTGAAAAGATGGAAGTGGTTGTATTCCGATGCAATGGCACTTTCGAGAGATACCATATTAGCCCGCTGAAAGATTTGAATAAGGAGATCCCCCTTTTTGAAGGTGACATATATTTTAGCATTGCACCTCCGGCAGCATCGATGGGAGGTCCGCCGGATCCTATAATAACATCAACGTCAGAACCCCCAACAACCATTCCTTACCCAGTTGAACTTATTAGTCCGACAATGAACATTTCCACTCCATATCCGATACCCTAAACTTTTTAAAAATTCATGTTTACTTGTGGAGGGCGAAATGGTAAACCAAAAGAAAGTTGTTATTAAACTGTTGTTGGATGTTCTATTACTCGTACTGATCACTAGTCCAGTAAATGTGCATGCAGGAAATGATTTTGTAGTAGTTAATCTTAGAATCGATCCAATAGAAGTCAGTAGTTCTTTAGATTATCGCGTTTGGCTTGCTGCAGAGTCAGGGCCAACCTGGCAAACCTCTACATTTACTACTGCTTGGTTAAGCGTAGATCTCAATAACCAACCAGGACTGTTTGGACACGAATTCAGTCAAATCGGGCTGATGGCATTCACACAAGGTCTGCAGTGGTTTGTTTACTCTGAAGCTGGAGTGATTTGCAATCAAGGTAGTTATGCATGGTGGAACTCAGATAAAGAGATGTACCTCGGTTGTCGTGGTGCATTCAATAACGAGGTCAGATATGGGAATTTCTATGCGGTTGAATTGGTCAAATACCCTCTGGATAATTTTTGGATAGCTAGGTTAATTAACGAATAGACTAACTATGCCATAGATGTCGCATTTTTTCTGTCTGGGAGAAATACAATCTTCGATGCCTCTGTAAATATGGAAGAGGGTTGGCCTACTGCTCAAGATCCGTATGAAAATGGAGTATTCCACATGTGGCATCCACAATACAACAGCTGGCAAGATGGCTTTAGGGAATGGCCACTAAGCATCGGTGGTGAATTTAACAATCGGCTTTATGCAGTTCCAGCATCGATTTGTCCCAATCATTTTGCCGCAGATTTTTTTTAAATGATCCTCGGTATTGGAAAGCCGGGAGTATTAACGGTATTTGCCAAGCAATTATGTTTCCATCTACACAGGTGTTTCTGCCTATAGCCCTCAGATGAGTGAGTTAGCTCATTCTATTAAATTGTGGGGCAACTTTTCTGTAAATCATAATCCTGTTCTTTTATGAAATCTCGAGGGTGAAGCCTCCCGGTGGGACTATGAAAGGATATTGACTGCTAGAGCTCCAATTCTGAAAAAAGCATGATGTCCCGCATGTAAGCATTGACTCGTTTGTTTGACTTTTCACCTTACATCCGCTATTCTTAATTTACTCAGGTCAACCAGGTGCGCGCGCTTTTTAGTGAGGAAAGTCCGTACACCACAGAGCAGGATGCCAGGTAACCCCTGGATGGTCGTAAGATCGTGGATCGGGCCACAGAGACATACCGCTCGCAAGAGTAAGGGTGAAAAGGTGGTGTAAGAGACCACCGGCGCTTTGGTAACAAACGCGGCCAGGCAACCCCCATCCGGTGCAAGGTCAAACAGGAGAAAGAGCCTGCTCGGCTCAATTGATCTCCGGGTAGACCGCATGAGCAGGCTGGTGACAGTCTGCCTAGATAGATGCGCATCCAAGACAGAATACGGCTTACCGGTTGACCTGAGTGGGGAACTAAATGGCGCATTTTTTCGTCTTAAAGACAAAGGTATTTATCTTTTTGAAAGGTTTACATGAAAAAAGGCATCATCATTACGCTGATCATTGTTTTTTTGCTCATAGCAATCGGGTTAATTGCCTGTAATTTGCCCAGAGCCAATGCCAGCGTCACAATTCTCAACCCAATATCAGGGCAGGCAATCCCTGCTTTTTTGGAATACCAGATCACCTCGCAAATCAAACCCGAAGGAAATTGGTCCCGGATCGAACTGTACATCAATGGCGAACTAACTCGCCTTGATACACCCGACACCAACCCCGGCACTTTTGGGCTGATATTGCAGCCCTGGATCCCAACCGAAGAAGGTCCCACCATGGTCGAGGTCAAACTCTATCAGCGCGGCAATGCTCCAGCAGCGACTGCCCAGGTGGCGGTCATAGTAAAGATCATGGAAGAGCAGGAAATTCCCCCAACCCCAAACCTGACAACTCCCACTCCAGCAGCAACCCCCACCGGCACAACCACACCCCCCGCCTGCAGCATGTCAGCAGCCCTGCTGCAAGACCTCAGCATCCCGGATGGAACCATCCTGAAACCTGGTCAGCAATTCACCAAAACCTGGCGGGTGCAAAACAATGGCACCTGTGACTGGGAAAATTACAAACTTGTCTTTGTGCGCGGCAGTCTCTTGGGGGGCAATTCCCCCAGCCTGCTGCCAAAAGTAAGTGCTGGCAGCACCCTAGATATCTCCCTGGAGTTATTCGCGCCAAGTTACCAGGGTGAATACTCCGGTCACTGGCAAATCCAGTCAGACAAAGGCAGCCTGATTGGACCTGAATTGCACTACACCATTCGGATACCTGCTCCGACTGCCACAAACACAGCTACCGCGACGGCTACTGCCACCCCAACCGCGACTGCAACTGCTACCCCCAGCCCAACAGCAACGGCCACTTTTACCGCCACCCCGACTGCGACTGCAACTGCTACCCCCAGTCCAACAGCAACAGTCACTTTTACTGCCACCCCGACCGCGACTGCCACTGCTACACCCAGCCCAACAGCAACGGCCACTTTTACCCCGACCGCGACTGTGACTGCCACTCCCACGCAGACTCTAACCCCGACTGCAACAGCGACTGCAACAGCGACTGCCACTGCTACACCCACGCCTACGCCCACTTCGACGACGACGACGATCACCCCTCCTCCTGACGAATCGATAAGCACACCCACCATCACTCCAACACAAACACTGCCGCCTGTTCCCACTCAAGCACCTCCCGACACTATCCAGGTGAAGGAAGATTTCAAGCTTGACGCGGGAAAAACCCAAACTTTTACTGTGTCGTGTGAGGAAGTGGACGGTTTGGCAATCTCGGGTGGTTATTCTATTGACGGAGATGTGACTTTAGTTGGGAGCCGACCTGCGAAAAATGGCTGGGAGGTCACTCTGACCAGCCACACCAAAGCACGCAAAACTGTCAGTGTTTATGCCAATTGCCTGCTTGCTTTTAGCGGAAAAGTGCAGACCACCCACACTGAAATGACAGTTGAAGGAAAAAGTGTTGCCAATCTCAAACTTGGCTGCCAGATTGCAGGGAAGGTCGTGGGTGGAGGATTCGATTTGACCAAATCACCAGAACTCGTGATAACCGAATCAAGGCTTGTAGGTAAAGAATGGATGATCTCTGTAGTGAATGAAAGCCGAAACAAGCAGACTTTTGATGCTTACGCGCAATGCCTGGCAGGTTCAGGATTGCCTTCTCTGGTGATCCGCAATGACAATGTCAGGATTCCCGCCGGCGAAAGCATAGTGGTCGAGATGAATTGCGGCGTCACACCCATTAGCGGGGGTTTCCAGGCACCAGTTGGTCTCACATTTCTGGCAATCCAACCGACCTCAAATGGCTGGACATTCGAGGTTGAAAACGAGACCCAACGCCAGCTGATATTTAGACCTCAAACTGTTTGTGTGGGACCTTCTTTACAGCGGGATCAACAAGTAAAATAACCTGCACAATGCGAGCAACCAGCAGATCATTCGCGATTAATACCTAAACCAGTAAATCGTCCAGGTTCCGCTTAGGGACATGATGCACACTGTCCGCGTCACGGTAGTATTTGATGTCGCCATCCTTCCCAACCGGCTCTATCACACAAGTTTCAGCAGGTTTTCCCAACGCGATCACGTAGCCAATATGAAAGCGTTCATCCAAAGCCAGAACTTCCCGCAGCTTTTCACGCTGGACAGACGCAAGGATGCATCCACCAAAGCCCAGTTCAGTGGCGCGCAGCAAGATGGTCTGCATGGCAATACCCGCATCAACTTCCGAGAACTTGCTGACGTTCTCATCCCCAAGAACGACGACGTAAGCGGTCGGTCTCTCACCTTCGGCGGGTCCTGACCAATCACTCAGGTAGGCAGCAAACTTGAGGCAGTCGAAAACCTGAGCTGTTTCATCCTCTTCGAACACGAGCCGATACTTGAGTGGCTGACGATTTGCAGCTGAGGGGCAATAACGGGTAGCATCGATCAAATCACGCAGGACCTGCTGCGAGATTTTGACGGATTCGTCAAAACGACGGTAGGATCGGCTTTTTATCAAAAGGTCAGTTAACATGAGATTCTCCCGGAGTAGCTTTCTTAATTCGAAAAATGAAGACAGCGGCTGTCAAAAGCAGGAGCAGACCGCCAGCATCAAAGATGATAAACCGCAAAATGGATGCCCTCAAGGCAGTATGCGCCAGGGGTATGGAACGCAGCAGCAAACTCTCTCCCACCAGCCCGATGGACTGCATCAGAATGGCCTCCAGCAGCGACCGGCGATTGCGCTCAGGGTTAACAAGTGCAAACACGTAAGGCACCTGCCACATCACGAACAGAATGCCAATCCCAACCACTGCCGCCCGCCCAGGTTCGCCGCTGAGTTCGAACGGCGCCACGTATGGCAGGGGATTGAAAATATAAGCAAGCGCGCATTGGAGATTCATCGCCAAAACCAATAAAATCAGCAAACGGGGTAAGAGCAGCCTGGCGAATTCTTTGTTTTTCATGATCGCGTCACAATACCCTGATCCACCTGCCAGACTTCATGCTCACGCACAAATTCCGGGGTGAACATTTCCAGGTCTGTAGCAGTGACAAAAGCCTGTTCCACCTGACCTACCACCGAAAGTAAGTCCTTCCGTCTTTGCGGGTCAAGCTCAGCCATGATTTCATCCAGCAGCAATACAGGCCACTCCCCTGTGCGCTGCTTCATCCAGGCTACTTCAGCAAACTTGAGTGTCAGCAAAGTAGTTCGGGCTTGGCCACGCGAGCCATAATCTCCCAAATCAATTTGATTGCTCAGGAAACGGACTTCATCGCGGTGAGGACCAAGGCAGGTCTGCCCGCGTTGGATATCCGTATGGGTGCTTTGTTTATAGGCTGCAAGCAATCCGCGTTCAAGCTCGTCCGAATTAATTCCGGTTCGATCCAAGGCAGTGTGCACGGGAAGCGTCATCTGCCCGGAAGGTTTTTTGAGCGGTTCATAAGAAGGTTGATAGTGAAATTGCAGGATCTCAATGTCGCGCGTCAGTCGCTGGTGGATGGGGATCGCTTGTTTTTCAAGCGTGGCAAGAGCAAGAATGCGGGCGTGCATAATTGAAGCGCCGTGCCGCGCGAGCAGGTCATCCCAGGGCTCGAGTTGAGCTTTATCTCCACCGATTTCCGCCAAAGTCTTCAGAAGGGCATTCCGCTGGCTGAGCGCTTTGGAGTAGGCAGAAAGATGACGGGCATATCCCGGCTCCACCTGCGAAAGGATCTCATCAAAATATTGCCGCCTTTCAGCCGGAGCACCTTCGATGATCCGGGACATCTGGGGCAAAAAAGTAACCGCGTTGAACTGACCATAAATATCGCCGAGGCGTTTTTTTACTCCATCAAGCAGGACTTGCTTGGAAAATCGTGGGGTAGCAGGATTGCTGGCATCATCCTGGATCAGGCGGACTTCAATCGTATGATGCCGCCCAGCGCGTTCGAATTCGCCAAGGATCCGGGCAACCATGATCGGCTCCAGGGGAGCAGAAAAGTTCATCAACTGCCGGTCGTTGGAAGCTGAAAAAGATGAGAGGTTCGCCAGGTAAGCGACAGCCTCAAGAATGGAGGTCTTCCCCTGGGCATTATCACCTGTGAATAAAATCACCCGCCTGGGGAAATCCAGTTCCAGGCGGGAGAAAATGCGGTAGTTCGTCAGCGAGAGCCGGGTTAGATACATTAATCCTTGATCTGTTCAGCTTCCTCTGGGGTTGGTTCAAAAACTTCTTCAGCCCGGTCAATATAGAGCACGCCATCGAGGTGATCGATCTCATGCTGGAAGATGCGGGCAAGCCATTCTTCTGCCTCTATTTTTAAAGGTTTACCAAAACGATTTTTGGCTTTAACAGTTACCGACTGATGGCGTTCAACTCTGCCGGCCAAACCGGGCAGCGAAAGGCAGCCTTCTAAGTCTGTCACCGTTTCTTCCGAGCGTTTGACTATCTCCGGATTGATCAACACATACTTTTTTGGTATGGCGTTCTCATCCTCGTCCTCTGTGTATTCCACCACCACCAGGCGCACGGATTCACCAATTTGAGGAGCTGCCAGCCCCACACCCGGGGCAGCCCGCATGGTTTCAAACATGTTTTCAATCAGTGTTTGCAGTTCTGCATCAAATTTAGTGACCTGCTTCGCCTTGAGCCTGAGGAAGGGATCGGGGAAAGTCACAATATCTAAAATAGCCATAAATCTCCAACCAACATTTTCACTATTTTACCTTAAGGCCATATTGGATTCAAACAGGTGGATAAGGGCAATTATTGCCGGGTGCTAAATAATGTAGGTTCGAGGCGAAACTTTCTCGAAGTGGAATTGCTTACTTGGGGGGGTGCATTGAAACGGGGCGAGTGGGTTCGGATTGTGGCGGTAAGGTCAAACCCTGCTCAGCCTCTTCCTGGAACACCTTAAACCACTGGGCTACGCGTTCCCGCTCCTGCATCGTGTTGCGTTCATCGCGCTCCTGGGCATGCTGCCCCATCCGCGTAAAAATATCCTGCTGCACAACCGATGGCTGATAGACATCATTGAATGTCAGTTGGGAATTTCCGATTGTGATGTAAACCGTGCCATAGTTGAACAGCATGGGGATAAGCCCCCGCCGTTCATACTCAATGCTCAAAATGTTCTCCAGTGGGGCGGATCGCCGTGATTCACGCCCAAAAGGTTTGCGATCCAGGTCAATCACCTGGTTTGCTGTCAGTTGAAAAAGGTCATTCCGCCAGTCAACATACTGATAGACCAAAGCCCCGGCAGCCACAAAGACCAGGAAGTAACCTGCGACCAGCCCCATGGTGTAATCAACTTGGGTCAGGTTGTGGGTAATAATCGCGACCACAAAAATAATGGATAACACCATCACAAAAAGCGGCAAAATGATTTTTTGAAGCAGAATGAGCCAGTGTTTCCGATAAGTAATTGTGCCGCCCACCTCATGCCGTATCCGCACAAAATCTGAAAACAACCACTCAAAAAAGTTGACTTCTCTTGGAGCGGATTGAACCGTCCCCAGTTCCGCCTGCAGGTCTTTGGCAGTGATATCTTCCGCCTCTTTGCCAAATTTCTGGCGCAGTGCCTTGCGGATCTCACGCGCGTCCAGCTCGAGATCGGTACGTTTTCCGCGTGCCCAGTTGGTCTCGATCAACTTGCCAATCGTGCGGGCGTGGGCAACGCGCTCAAAACGAATATCACCAATATATGTGCGGACCAAAACATCCGAATAACCCAGAAAAACTCCGAGTTGGGTGGTTTTAATCCCAACGGAAATAAGCGTGCTCAAGGGGGCTTCCTGCCGGCTGTCATAGAAGCCAGTGACATGCTCCACCCATACCATCCTGCGCGAGGTGATGAGGTAGAAATCATTCGCCCAGTTGTTGATGTTCCAAATCAGCCAAAGTAAGCAAAAAAGAAAACCCGCTACCAATCCAGCCAGCGACCAAAAAGCGTGCTCTGAACTCAAAAATACCATCAGAAGCCAAAGTGCGCCAAAGGCAAGGATGGGAGGGAAGGATCGAAACAAGAGGAAAACCGGGTGTTTGCGTGCCATCAGATGAATCTTTTCTCCCGGTTCAAGCCATGCAATGGGAATGTTGGATGACAGACGCACACTGTTAATAAGCACGGATGCCGTTTCCTTGAATGCAGGAACACCAGCATACAAGGCACGAATTTGTTTGTTTGGGAGGAAGTAGACTTGCACATCCGTGAGGGCTACCGCGGTTTTCTGACGGATCGGGAGATAATTCAGGGCTTCGGTACCGATGACTTCGGCGTGTTTGAGCACATTAAGCTGCGTTCCATCTTCATCAAGCAACTCGAGTTGTCCGGAATCAATGACAAAGAGCCCGTCTGTAGCTTCCCGGGCTGCATAAAGCGTCTCGCCTTTTGGTAGTTCAACCCTGACGAACGCTTCACTCAAACCTTCCAATTCCTCAATGCTAAGCCCACTGAAGAGTGGAACTTCACGCAGCAGGGTGAGAATGGTTTGTGTTTGTTCGTTCATGGTTCGTTTTAGTCAAAAGAAGAGCGATCTGCATTTACATTTCGCTCTTCAATCCAATCCTAATTGTTCTCCGACTCGGGTTGCTGCTGTTCGATCGTCTCAAAGCTGAGGCCTTCTTTGCCTTCTTCGCGGAAGATATGAACCGAAGCGCCGCTCTGCAGACCGCCCTCAAGCAATTTGATCGCCAGGGGGCTTTCGACGAACTTCTGCAAGGCGCGTTTTAGAGGCCGCGCGCCCAGCAAGGGATCGAAGCCCTGGTCCGCCAGCCAGGATTTAGCAGAAGGATCCACGACCAGTCCGAAGCCATATTCCTCGGTTCGTTCAACGATTTCTTTAAGCTGAAGTTCCACAATTTCAAGCACATCATCCTTGCTCAGCTGTGAGAAGGTGATGATCTCATCGATCCGGTTGAGGAATTCAGGGCGAAAAGCGTCCTTGAGGGCCTTCTCAATCTTTTCGTGTGAGGCTTTGACGTCATCACTTTCATCTTTGGCAAGGAAGCCAAGCGCGCCGCTGCTTTTGACAAATTCGGTGCCGAGGTTGCTGGTCATGATCAGAACGGTGTTCTTGAAGTCCACCACCCTGCCCTGACCATCCGTCAATCGGCCATCATCTAGGATCTGCAAAAGTGAGTTCCACACTTCAGGATGCGCTTTTTCAATTTCATCGAAAAGCACCACGCGATAGGGGCGGCGCCGCACTGCTTCCGTGAGCTGCCCGCCCTCCTCATAGCCGACGTAACCAGGAGGCGCGCCAAACAGCCGCGAAACGGTATGCTGCTCGCGGTATTCACTCATGTCCACTCTTACCAGGGCATCCTCGTCATCAAAGAGGAACTCCGCCAGCGCTTTTGCCAGCTCAGTCTTACCCACACCGGAAGGACCGATGAAGATAAACGATCCAATAGGACGATTGGGGTCTTTCAGTCCGGAGCGACCGCGCCGGATGGCATCGGATATTGCCTTGATGGCTTCATCCTGACCGACAATGCGGTCGTGCAGCCGGGCTTCCATTTCAAGCAGTTTTTGTGATTCTGACTCGAGCAGTTGGGTTACTGGGATACCAGTCCACTGGTGAATGACGGAAGCGATATCATCTGCGTCCACAATGTCATCCAGTTTATGCTCTGCTTCCCAGAGGCTGCGTTTTTCCTTGAATTCTTCTTCAAGGCGCAGGCGTTCGGCCTTCAATTTGACCGCGCGTTCATAGTCGCGCTCCACTCCAGCCTGCTCTTCTTCAGCCGTCAGCCGGTCAATTTCCTTTTTCTCCTGCTTGAGATCATCTGGCATCGAATACAAGGCTACGCGCAGTTTTGCTGCCGCCTCGTCCATTAGATCGATTGCCTTGTCTGGCAGACGGCGGTCGGTCATGTAGCGCGCGGAAAGTTTCGCGGCAGCTTCCAGAGCCTGGTCTGAAAGCACCACGTTATGATGCGCCTCATAGCGGTCCCGCAGACTGCGCAGCATCTTGACGGTGTCTTCAATGCTTGGTTCTTCCACGTAGATCGGAGCAAAGCGGCGTTCAAGTGCCGCGTCCTTCTCAATGTACTTGTGATATTCATCGCTGGTTGTCGCGCCGATACACTGCAAATCGCCGCGCGCCAATGCTGGTTTGAGCATATTCGAGGCATCCATGGCACCCTGTGCGGCACCTGCTCCCACAACCGTGTGAAGCTCATCGATGAACAGGATCACTTCACCGTCGGATTCCTGTATCTCTTCAATCGTATTCTTGAGGCGTTCCTCAAATTCCCCTCTGAAGCGTGTGCCAGCAACCATGGCGCCAAGGTCAAGCGCAACCACGATCTTGTCCGCCAAAATTTCGGGCACGTCATCGTTGGCAATTTTCTGCGCCAAACCTTCCACAATCGCGGTCTTTCCCACGCCGGCTCCACCGATCAAAACCGGGTTGTTTTTTGTGCGGCGTGAAAGCACCTGTATCACGCGCATGATTTCAGATTCACGACCAAAAACAGGGTCCAGTTTGCCTTCTTTAGCAGCCTGGGTCAGGTTGCGGGAGTATTTTTCAAGGGTCTTGTAACGGGACTCAAACTTGCGCCCGGTGGATTTCTTGGCACCGCGCAATTCCAGCACGTTCTCATAGACATTTTGCCGGGTGAGATTGAACTCTTCCAGTAAACGAGCCAGCTGGGTGTTCTTCTCGGAAAGCACAGCCAAAAAGAGATGCTCGGTTGAAATGTATTCATCCCCGAGGCGGTTGGCTTCCGTCTTGGCGAGATCCACCACCATCTTCACCCGCGGGGTCAAAAAGACCTGCCCGGATGGACCACCAAAAATGTTGGCTTTTGGCGTGGTTCGCAGGATCACATCCAACCTGTCGGCAATAACTCCAGGTTCGGCATTAGCCATCTCAATTAATTGGGAAACGGTCCCTTCAGGCTGTTCGATCAGAGCAAGCAGAATGTGCTCTGAATCTATCTGATTGTGACCGTATCGTTGAATAATCTCAGCAGCACGGGCTGCCACATCCTGAGCCCTCTCAGAAAACTTATCAAATCGCATCATAGTATGCTTTTCCTCGTTTTTTGTTTTCTTTGCAACAGAAAACACGTTGCAATTAATGTTCCAAGCCCTAAGTTTAGTGGATGGATATAAGAATCAGGTAAAAGTCCCTTATCACAGCAGCAGCATTGCATCGCCAAATGAAAAGAAGCGGTAACCTTCGCCCTTTGCGACCTCGTAAGCGTTGAGCATGGTTTGCCTGTCTGTAAAAGCACTGACCAGCATCAGCAGTGTGGATTTTGGCAGGTGGAAATTCGTGATCATGGCATCCACCACCCGAAACCGATAACCCGGCAGGATGAAAAGGCTGGTATTTCCCTGCCATGCCTGCAGTGATCCGTTTTGGCTGCGCGCAGCCGCGCTTTCGAGCGTGCGCACCGTGGTTGTGCCAACCGCCACTACCCTGCCCCCATTTTGCTTGGCCTGGTTAATCATTTGGGCAGTTTCCGCGCTGATCGCGCACCATTCTTTGTGGATGTGATGCGTTTCCGGGTCTTCCTCTGTCACCGGCGCAAAAGTATCCAGCCCAACGTGCAGGTCAATTTTCGCCAGTCCCACACCCTGCTGCTTTAGTTTTTCGAGTAAAGCAGGTGTGAAGTGCAGCCCGGCGGTTGGAGCTGCCGCCGACCCGAGGGTCTTGTTGAACACCGTCTGGTAGCGCTCAGGGTCACCCTTATAGGCGTGGATATAAGGCGGCAGGGGCACGTGCCCCGCGCGGTCAAAAGCGCCCTCAATTGGCTCCACGAAACGCATCAAGCGCCGTGATTCCCCCAGATCTTCAAGCACCTCAGTGATTGGACCCTCAATAACCTGGATCTGCCGTCCGGGTTTCATACCGCTGCCCCCCACCAGGCACTCCCAAGTGAGGTCATCAAGCTTCTTCAGCAGCAAAAGCTCCACCCTGCCGCCTCCGGGCAACTTGGAGCCAAAAAACCTTGCGGGAAAAACGCGTGTCTCGTTTACCACCAGCAGGTCCTTCGGTCGCAAAAACTGACCAATCTCAAAAAAATGGTGATGGCTGATCTTGCCAGTGTTTCGCTCAAGCACCAAAAGGCGCGAGTGGTCTCGCGGCTCAATGGGAGTCTGGGCGATAAATTCTGCAGGCAGATCGTAGGCAAAATCTTCGGTTTTCATGGGAGAGAATCAGGCAGCACCGTTAAAAAGGTCAGGCTGTGCGGTGGAAGGTACAAACGTTATCCCCAGGTGATCGTAAGCAGCTTTGGTCGCTACGCGTCCCTGGGCGGTGCGGTCGATGAAACCAAGCTGCAGCAGATAGGGCTCAACCACATCCATGATGGTGTCGGGTTCCTCACTGACAGAAGCAGAGATCGTGTTGAGACCAACCGGTCCGCCGTTATATTTCTCGATAATGGTCAGAAGAATGCGTCGGTCCATTTCATCCAGACCAATTCCATCTATGTTCATCATGGTCAAACCAGCTTGGGCAACCTGCGCGGTGATGTGACCGCTGGCTCTGACCTCAGCATAGTCGCGTACCCGGCGCAGCATGCGCAACGCAATGCGGGGCGTACCGCGTGCCCGGCGAGCGATTTCGAGAATGCCATCTTCCTCGCAGGGAACGTTCAGCAAGCGGGCCCCACGCCGCACGATGTCAGACAGAGATTTGGAATCGTAGTAATCAAGGCGATAAACTGCCCCAAAACGCGACCTAAGGGGTGCGCTTAGCAGTGCCAGGCGGGTGGTTGCACCGACCACGGTGAAGCGCGGCAGCTTTAGGCGCACTGAACGTGCCGCTGGTCCCTTGCCTATGATGATATCCAGGGCGTAGTCTTCCATGGCAGGGTAAAGGATCTCCTCCACCATCCGCCCCAAACGGTGGACTTCGTCAATGAACAAAACATCCCCAGCGCGCAAATTGGTCAGAATAGCTGCCAGATCTCCTGCCCTTTCAATGGCAGGACCAGAGGTGACTTTGATGTTCACCCCCATTTCAGTCGCGAGAATGTGCGCCAGGGTGGTCTTGCCGAGCCCGGGAGGTCCGTGAAACAGAACGTGTTCAAGCGCTTCTTCGCGCTGTTTGGCTGCCTGGATCTGAATGCGCAGGTTTTCCTTGACCAGGTCCTGCCCAATCAGTTCATCCAGGGCTGAGGGGCGCAAAGCCAAATCCACCGGATCTTCCGGGCGCTTTTGCGCAGCCAGCACACTTTCATCATTCTTGGTATTCATCGCAAAAATTATACCCGACTTTATTGCGCAGGCTCTGCCAGGCGTTATAATCAGGCAAGTGATAAATGCGTTTGGAGCAAATATGAAACTCTCGATTGTCGTGCCGGTCTATAACGAAGAAAAAAACCTGCCTGAGCTGTTTGAACAGATAGAAGCGGCCATGCAGCCGCTGGAGATGGACTGGGATGTGACATTCGTGGATGACGGCAGCCACGACGCCAGCGTTGAAGTCATCCGCCAGCTGCACGAACAGGCACCCGAGCGGGTGAGGATGGTGGTATTCCGCCGCAACTACGGGCAAACCGCCGCCATCAGCGCCGGCATCAACCAGTCCGATGGAGACGTGGTAATCCTGATGGATGCCGACCTGCAAAACGACCCTGCAGACATCCCCTTGCTGCTGGAAGAACTGGACAAGGGCTTCGACGTTGTCAGCGGCTGGCGCAAAAACCGCCAGGACAACCAGCTGACGCGCAACCTCCCCTCTCACATGGCAAACAGGCTGATCTCCTCCAGCACCGGCGTGCACTTGCACGACTATGGCTGCACGCTCAAGGCATACCGGCGCGAGATTCTGCAGTCCATCAACCTCTATGGCGAAATGCACCGCTTTATCCCGGTCTATGCCAAGGAAGCCGGCGGAAAGATCAGCGAAGTAGTAGTGCACCATCACCCGCGCAAGCACGGCAAAGCAAATTATGGGCTTGAACGTACCATCAAGGTCATCCTGGACCTGTTCACGGTGCAATTCCTGACGAAATTCTCGCAAAAGCCGATCTACCTCTTTGGAGGAGTAGGTTTGGGACTGATGGGAATCAGTTTCGCGCTCTTCCTTTGGCTCGCGATCCGGCGGATTGTTGCCGCGGTGTCGGTTTTGGGTTCGCCCTGGTTCCAGATCAGCGTCATGATGTTCATTCTGGGTTTTCTGGCAATGCTGCTGGGGCTGATCGCCGAGCTGGTCATGCGCACATATTACGAATCGCAGGACAAAAAGACCTACGCCATCCGCGAGGTCGTTGATCCCGAGAAGAATATTTAATTGCCGGGTTGCTGGGATTCCAACAATTGCTGAATTAATGTAGTTTCACCCTGCGGTACAAGCAGGTTAATTTCTCCATTGCGCCAGGAAAGCACGCCTTCGTACTCCGCTAACATCGGCAGCACCACCTGCTCCACCCAGGCATTGTTTTCATCCGCAAAGCCGCGATTGCTGCCCTGGATGTTGGTTGAAAGCGGATCACTAATGATTGCAGTAAAAGTATGATCCTCCAACTGTTGTCGGAAGCGGCTCAGATATTCGATGTTGTTGCCCATCGCCATTTCCATCAGGAAAACTTTTTCGTAATCAGGCACAACCTGTAGCTCGAGCTCACCAAAAGTGAGCAACTGGCGCTCCGAGATGAAGAGCACATCGCCGCCATTTTCTTCGAGCACCGCAACAGCGCGTTTCAGATCGCTTAGCTCAGTCCCCTGCGATTGAGCAGCGCTAAAAGACCAGGACCCTGAGCGCATGAAAGCAAAGAAAGCCGGGATGATCACCGCCATCGCCAGCCAGAATCGCCAGGATTGGCTTTCTGCGGCATATTCATTTGGCTGGGTTGAGCGCAAACTCATCGCCAGGATGCTGCCCACAATCAGAACCCAAAAGACCAGGAAACCATCCAGGTTGTGAAGGTCGCCCCCGCCGCCTATTTTCACACTGACCACCAATCCACCCGCGAAGAAGACCCCCAGGATCCCAGCCAATCCCAGCCACTGCAGCCAGTGCATGGAGGGCAGGCTTTTTTGGCGAAACCTTAGCCAGAATAATGCCGCCCCCGGCAGCATCACCAGCAGAATCGCCGGCACGATGCCAAGGAAGAATGTGGCGTTAGGCCACAAGCGTCTCCAAAGCAGCGCGGAAGAAAAAGCTGAATCGAACAGAGCAGGGTCCTCGCCGGATATGACGATATAGCCCTGTTTGGTGAAGTAAGCGACCACAAAACCAGCAATCACCCAAACGATTGGCCAGATCAAGTATTTGAGCCATTTTTTGCCGTTGAAAGGTGTCTCAAGCAAGTTGAGCGCGACCGCCATCAAGCCAGGTACAGGCATCCAGTTGACCCGGCTGATGCCCGCCCAGGCAGAGGCAAGCAGCACGAAGAGTAGCGTTCGCAGGGGGCTATCTTTTTTGTAACCCAGCAAAACCAGCACGACGCAGACCATCAGGTGGTAATAGACCGCGCCCTGGAAAAAGAAAAGGAAGAGCAAAGCGGTCAGCCAAGGTAGCGAAACTTTTGCTGAACCGTTGAAGCGTTTTGCCATCAACCAACTGCCCCAAAGGGTCATTCCGAGCCAAAGCGCCACCTGCCAGACGCGGTGGAAGAGGATGGAGCGAATGCCAACAAAAAATGGCAGCGCCTGCATCAGGTAGCGGCTTGGATGCAGCACGGGCAGAGGTAGCCTGGAACCGTAAATGCCCTCAGATGCGAAGAGCGACGCGTTGTAAAAACGGCTGCCTTCGGACCAACCCAACGCGAAAGGTCCGCTTTGGATCTCGGGTACAAAGGCTGCCACACGGTGCAGTACTGCAAACACCAGCAGGCATTTGGCGAAGGCAAGATAGGGTGAAGATTCCAATTTGCGGGAAAAAATCAACCCGAAAATGCCCGAAACTCCAATCGCAACGGCAAATCTGCCGCTGCCGTAGCTGAAAATGTGAAACCGGAGATTGAAGAAGAGCACCGTCAACAAAAGTGAAACCACCGCAAAAGCAATCCAACTGCCCACCTCATTCTTTGGAGATGGAATCTTTTCGACAAAATTCTTTTTGAGTTTCCAGGTCAGGAAAAACAAAATAGCACAAACCAGCGCCATGCCAGCCATCCCCATGAACCAGATATTACGCACATAGCGGCTCTCCCACAAGAACCAAACGCAAGCCGCGCCCAGCAGTAATAACCAGTGGCGCAGAAATTTTTGGGTCTCGTCTTGGCTCATAACGTTTCCTCAGGGAGGGACTCTTCCAACTCGGCTGGGGACTTGCCAGCCAGTACTTCGCCGATGAAAAAGGCTCCCGGCAGGCTGCCAAACAGCCAAACCAGGCGCAGGATCAGCGCCAGCGCGATGCTCGTGGCAGGGGAAAGTCCGCCAAGCAGGGTGTAGAGATTGGTGATGGTGATTTCCTGCAATCCCAATCCGTTGATAGAGATGGGCAAAAGGCTGATGAAGTAGGTTAGGCTCCAGATGCCGGCGATCTGCCAGAAACTGAGCGTCTCCCCCATGCCCTCGATCAGGACGCGGATGATCAGGTAAATAGCAGCCTGATGGATCAGCGTAAATCCGAGTGCCTTTAGCAGGATAAGAGGGTGTTTTGACCAGAAGCGCAGGTTTTGCAGCACCTTTCGAACGCCCTGATTGAGGCGGCTGATGAGCGGCAGCGCCATGCTTCCCGCCGGGGCAGAAAGATTGCGCGAATGCAGATATGCGCTCAGCCCAGGCAGGGAAAAAGGCAGCATCAACGCCATGCCCGTCATCCCGACCAGGCGGTCCACCACCAGCGAAGCCGCAGCCAGGCTGGCGCTCAGGCCAAGCCGGACAGCCCCCGCCAGGCGCAGAACGTCGCCCCCGATCGTGGTGGGCAGAACGTTCGAGGCAAAAAGACCCGCAAATGTGAGCTTGAGTGTGTCCACGATACTGAGTGTGGGGGTCTGATCCTTTAGCAGGGTGTACCATCGGCCAAAAGTCGCCAGGCGTGAAACGAATACCAGCACCAAAACCAGTAAAATACGCCAGGCAGTCAGTTGGCGGATGGTCTGCCAGGCTTCCCCCCAACCAACCCGGCTGAGGAGATAGATCAAGATCCCGATGGAGAGAAGTGTGCCCCCCCAACGGATGATCAGGTTCAGACGATGCTTGCTTAGCTTAGACATAGGAAACCTGCTCGCAATTATACAACAGGCAGCCCATACGATTTGTTACAATAAGGCATAAATACTTTCGGAGGAATTAATGGATCTACATGTAATCGACCCTTTTGATTTTTCAGTTTCACCTCACCACCTTTTTGATCGCCAGATGGTACTGTTGACCAGCGGTGACTTTGCCAAAGGGGATTTCAACTGCATGACCATCGGCTGGGGCTTGTTTGGCACGATGTGGAGCGTTCCCGCGGCATTGGTTGTGGTGCGACCGAGCCGATTCACCTACGAGTTCATGGAACGCTATGACAACTTCACCCTGACTTCTTTCCCAAAGACATATAAACGAGATATTGTTTACCTCGGCAGACACTCCGGCAGAGATGAGGACAAGCTGTCCAAAACACAGTTGAGCGTGGTAGCAGCGGATTTGGTCAGTTCGCCGACTTTCGCCGAGGCGGAGTTGAGCGTGGAATGCAAAAAGATTTACTATTCAGATTACAAACCGGAGCATTTCCTCGCGCCCTTCATCCACGATGAGTATGACGGCGGAGATTATCACCGTTTGTATTACGGCGAAATCTTGCAGATCAAAGGAATCAGCAGGTATCAAAGCGCGGCAGGGTGATAATAACCGCCAAAAGGTCGCGGAAGGCGTTATAATCTAAGCGACAACGAAAAGGAGAGTCAATGACCGAGAAAAAGATTCGCGTTTTGATTGCCAAACCCGGGTTGGATGGTCACGACCGGGGCGCCAAAGTAGTAGCGCGCGCATTACGGGATGATGGCATGGAAGTCATCTACACCGGCTTGCGTCAGACCCCCGAAATGATCGCCGAAGCTGCCTTACAGGAGGATGTGGACGTTGTTGGATTGTCCATCCTTTCCGGCGCTCACAATGCGCTGGTGCCCCAGGTGATCGCCGACCTCAGGACAAACGGACAGACAGATGTGGTACTTTTTTTGGGCGGCATCATTCCTGAGGATGATATCAAAACCCTGCTGGACCAGGGGGTCTACAAGATCTATGGACCAGGCACAGACACACGTGAAGTCTGCAAAGACATCCGTGAAGCTGTAAAATCGAAAGCGTAGGCATGACCTCGGCTTTACTCGACGCACTCAGAAAGGGCAACAGGCTTGCCCTTTCTCGCATTTTGAGCCAGGTTGAGAATGGAACCGAAGCTGGCATGGCTGCGCTTGAGGAACTCTTTCTTGAGACTGGCAATGCGCACAAAATCGGCATCACAGGTCCGCCCGGTTCAGGCAAAAGCACGCTCGTGAATGCCCTTGCGCGCGAGTTGCGCCGGCGCGAACCCAACAAGAAGGTTGCGATTATCGCCGTGGACCCTTCCAGCCCCTTCACCGGCGGCGCGCTGCTGGGTGACCGGGTGCGTATGCTTGATTTGCAGGACGACACGCAGATTTTTATTCGTTCCATGGCTTCGCGGGGGGCATTGGGAGGACTGGCAGAGCAAACAGAAGCCCTGAGCCAGGTTTTTGATGCAGCTGGATACGATTTCGTCCTGATAGAAACAGTAGGCGCGGGTCAATCTGAAGTGGATGTGGTCAACCTGGCGCACACGACCATCGTGGTCGATACCCCTGGTACTGGGGATGACATTCAATCCATCAAAGCCGGAATTTTAGAAATCGCGGACATCCTGGTGGTCAATAAAGCCGACCGACCCGGGGTGGATCAAAGCGTAACGCATCTCAAAAACATGATTGAAATGGGCTACGCCAGGAGTATCAACAACGGAAAACATCACCTGCAAGATTTTCGGGAAACTTCTGAGCATGAAACCGCATCAGCACATTGGGTTCCCCCAATTCTGAAGACCGTGGCTTGTGAGTTTAAGGGTATTCAGGAACTGACCGAGGTCATCCTAAATCACGCAGCTTACTTGCGGGAAAGTGGTCAGTGGCACGCAAAGGACCAGGCATCCATCCGGGCGAATATTCGCCGCCAGCTGATTGCCTCTTTGCTCAAAGATTTTAATCAAAATGTACCCGCAGATTTGGTCAATTCCCTGGTCGAAGAAGTCCAAAAACGCGCCATTTCCCCGAATGAAGCAGTTCGTGTATTATTGACGTATAATCGAAATAACTCTTTGGAATCATCGGAGTAAGACCATATGGAACGAACTTATGTTAAAGACCTGAAGACAAAAATCGGTCAGCAGGTCACCCTCAAGGGCTGGCTGCAAACCCTGCGCGATCAAAAAAGCATGCAGTTTCTGATCCTGCGCGACAAAACCGGGCTGGTGCAGATAGCTCACTGGAAAAAAGGCAATCCTGAACTGGCTGAAGCCATTTCAACTCTGGGAACAGAATCCGCGTTAACGATCACTGGCATAGTGGTCGAAAATGAGGTTGTTAAACTCGGCGGCATTGAGATACAGCTCGAATCGCTAACCGTAGAAAACAACGCTGAGCTTCCTCTTCCATTTGAACCCTTTGCGGACAATCTGCCAGACCAGGACTACCGCATGGAATGGCGCTACCTGGATCTGCGGCGCGAACGTAATCGCCTGATTTTTGAAATCCAGACCTGTGCAGAACAAGCCATGCGCGAATATTGGATTGAAAACGGTTTTATCGAAATTCATTCCCCCAAGATCATGGGAACTCCCAGCGAGAGCGGCGCGGAGCTTTTCAAAGTGGAATACTTTGATCGCACAGCCTACCTGGCGCAATCCCCTCAGTTCTACAAGCAGATGGCGCAGGCGGCCGGATTCGAACGCATTTTCGAGATTGGGCCGGTCTTCCGGGCGGACCCCTCTTTTACCTCGCGCCACATGACGGAGTTCACCGGTGTGGACTTTGAAATCTCCTGGATTGAGAGCCACGAAGACGTAATGGCATTTACAGAAAAGTGGCTGGCGTATGTTTACCAGGCTATCGATGCGAAATTCCATGATGCCATCAAAGAGTATTTCGAGGTCGATTTTGAAGTGCTCACAGTGCCTTTCCCTCGCCTGACGATGGCAGAAGCTTATCAGATCCTTAAAAGTATGGATTACAAGCTGCCTCCAGAGCGCAAAGGTGACCTTGACCCCGGTGCGGAGCGCGCGCTCGGCGAATACATTAAGCAAACCTTCGGTCATGATTTTGTTTTCGTCAAAGACTGGCCTTTCACGGTGCGGCCTTTCTATCACATGCTTCACGAAGACAACCCCACCCTCACCAAGAGCTTTGACCTGCTCGGACGCGGGTTGGAGATCACCACCGGTGCTCAGCGTGAACACCGCTACGAAAAACTGGCTAAACAAGCCCTCGATAAAGGCCTGACCCTGGAACCCATCCAGAACTATCTGAACTTCTTCCGCTATGGCTGCCCACCTCACGGCGGGCTTGGACTGGGGCTGAGCCGTCTTTTGATGGTCATGCTCAACCTTCCCTCGATCCGGGATGCGGTCTACCTGTTCAGAGGGCCTAACCGGCTGGAACCTTAGGAGTACTTATGCCTTACCTTTACGGCCACAACCTCCGCCTTCGCTCTGCCGAACGAACGGATATTCCGCAATTTCTGCGCTGGATTAACGATCCGGAAGTCGTCGAGAACCTCGAAGTCTACGCCCCCATGGGGACAGTAGAAGAAGAGGGCTGGTTTGATGCTATGAAGGCACGCCCAATCGATGAACACGCGCTGGTGATTGAAGTTCACCCTGTGGGCAGCGATGATGAATGGGTCGTGATCGGCAACACATCTTTCTTCCCCATCGATCAAAAAGCGCGTTCCGTCGAAATTGGTATCATGATCGGTGAGAAGGATTATTGGAATAAAGGTTATGGCACCGAGGCAATGCGCACGATGTGCCGTTATGGCTTCGAAGAACTCAACCTGAACCGCATCAGGCTAAGGGTTTTCGACACAAACCCGAGAGCCAGGAAGGCTTACGAGAAAGCCGGGTTTGTGTATGAAGGCACTTTACGCCAGGCTGAGTATAAGCATGGACGCTACATTGATGTTCACCTGATGAGCATATTAAAATCGGATTGGATCAAAAACTGAAAGGAACGTAAAACTGATGACCCCTGGTAAGACCCTGCACAGTTTGCTCTATGGTAATATCCGCCTTTTTGCTGGAACAGCGTCGCTTGATCTGGCTCAGGAGGTTGCTGACAACCTCGGGCTGAAGCTTTGCGGACGTGATGTGATTGAATTCACCAACGAGAACCTTTTTGTCAAACTGCACGCCTCAGTTCGTGGGCAGGACTGCTATATTATCCAAACGACCTCCATGCCGGTTCACCGCAACCTGATGGAATTGCTTATCACGGCGCAAACCCTCAAACTGGACTCAGCCGGACGCATCACTTTAGTCTTCCCCTATATGTGTTATGGGCGATCAGATCGTAAGGACCAACCTCGTGTTCCAATCACCGCCAAACTGGTGGCACAGATGATGGAAACCGCTGGTGCGGATCGTTATATCACCATGGACCTTCACGCCGGGCAAATTCAAGGCTTCTTTGACATCCCTGGGGATGTCCTTTCTGCTTACCACATCCTGAAACCTTATTTGTTGGATAAAGTTCCAAACCTCACAAATCCTGTTTTGCTGACAGCCGACTTAGGCTTTGCCAAGCAAGGCAGACGCTATGCGCAAGCTCTCAATATCCCGCTGGCATTCATCGAAAAACGCCGCATTGACAACAAGGATCACGCCCAGGCTTTGAACCTGATCGGAGACGTGCACGGACGGGATGTTTTGCTGATTGATGATGAAATCGACACTGGTGGCTCGATCGTGGAGGCAGTGCAGGTGGCAAAACTGAACGGCGCCAGGGATGTTTACGTGGTGTTTATCCATCCTGTTCTCTCAGCAAACGCAACGGAACGACTGGCTTCTCTGCCGGTGAAACAGTTTATCACCACCAATACGATCCCGATGCAACCCGAGCAGCAAGCGCTTTTTAGCGGCCGATTAACCATTCTCAGCATTGGTCCCTTATTGGCAGAGGTCATCAAACGGGCAAATGAAGGCACGAGCGTTGGGGCTATGTTTAATGAGTAAGCGAAGTGCCTGAACTTCCTGAAGTCGAGACCATCGCCAGAAACTTAAGAAGGGGTACCGATAGTGCCCCTTCTTTGATTGGACAAACCATCCAAAATGTCCGTCTGTTTTGGTCGCGCACACTGGCAGAACCGGATGCGGATACCTTTCAGGGACTTCTGCCCGGACAAAAAGTGGTTGAAATTGGACGAAGAGCCAAATTTCTGACCTTGACCCTCTCCGAATCAATATTGGTATTCCACCTGCGCATGAGCGGCGACCTCAGGGTGGAACCGTGCGAATTCCCTCCCGCAAAACACGACCGAATGGTGCTGGATTTCCAATCCGGTTGGCGGCTTGGGTTTAACGACACACGCAAATTCGGCAGGGTTTGGCTTGTGAATGATACAAACAGTCTGTTTGCCGCTTTGGGTCCGGAACCGAACGATCCGGCACTGACCCCGGAGAGGTTCTATGAAATGCTTCACGAGAGGAAGCGGGCAATCAAGCCCCTCTTACTCGATCAACACTTTTTGGCTGGAATGGGAAATATCTACACCGATGAAGCGCTTTTCAGAGCCGGTGTTCACCCTCTTAGGTCAAGTGAAACTCTTAACCTTCAGGATGCCGCCACGCTCTTGGAAGCCATCAGGTTCACTCTCGCGCTCGGAATTGAAGCCAACGGCGCCAGTATCGACTGGGTCTATCGCGGTGGTGATTTTCAGAACCATTTTCAGGTCTATCAACAAACCGGAAACCCTTGCCCTCGCTGCGGTCAGCCGGTTAACAAGACCATTGTTGGGCAAAGAGGCACCCATTTTTGCCCGCACTGCCAACCCCTGAAAGGAAATTAGTATGTACGACAAACTCGCTTCGATCTATGACTATTTCGTCAATTGGGAAAACCGCCTTGCTTACGAACTCCCCTTTTTGGAGCAGCAATTGCGTACACTCGGCGAAGATCCCTCACAAATTCGGGTAATGGATACCGCCTGCGGCACCGGACATCACGCGATTGCCCTGGCAAATCTTGGGTTTCAAGTCTCCGGTTCGGATCTTTTTCCGGAAATGGTCAGCCTGGCGGATGCGAACGCCAAAGCAGCAGGCGAAAAAGTGACCTTCCAAACGGCAGGATTCGGGAATATCAGCGCCAGTTTTGGGCAGCCTGGTCAGTTCGACGCGGTACTATGCCTGGGTAATTCCTTACCCCACGTTGACTCCAACAAGGACCTGCAAAAGGCTCTCCGGGACTTCAACGAGCTCCTTCAACCCGGCGGCATGCTTGTGCTGCAAATGCGCAATTTTGACCTGGTAATGGGAGAAAAAAAACGCTGGATGGAACCGCAATCCGTCAAGGACGGTGCAACAGAGTGGCTTTTCCTGCGATTTTACGATTTTGAAACCGACGG
>DDWY01000092.1:0-19198 GCA_002347705.1 Anaerolineaceae bacterium UBA2274
GAATGCCAAAAGCTCTGGTATTCCGGGTGTTCGCGGAGCAACTGGGGCACCTGCTCTGGCTTGGCTTTGATCTCCTGCAGCCCAAGGATGTCGGGTTTGACCTCATCCAGCCAGGTGAAGCCGTCCTTATTGACGACCGCTCGGATTCCGTTGACATTCCAGGTTGTAATTCTCATACTTTCGCGCCCTTTCAATGCTTATGGTAAACTAATATTTTGATTATGGCAGATTATACCAACCTCCAGATGAGATTTTTAGCCAGACGCATTTTGCTTGCTCTTCTATTTTTGATTCCCTTGTTTTTTGGCACTGGTCTGCGTCCGGCTCAAGCCCAGGCAACCTACCCGATCTACATCGTGGAATACGGCGACACGCTCTCGTGGATCGCGCAGCGCTTTGATACCACGCTTGATCAGCTGATGACGCTCAACAACATCCAACCCGACGATATGCTGCGCCCGAACGACCGTTTGCAAATTCCAAGCCTGGAGGGGATGCAGGGAGTTCTGACAACTGAATACGTGGCTCTTGGGTCAAGCCTGACGAGCCTCAGCCGGCGCAGTCAGACCGACACCGCGGTTTTGATTAAAGCCAACAAACTCACAAGCCCCTCGGAGCTGTTCATCGGGCGTGAAATCATCATGACCATCCAGGAAAACGGCTCATACATGACCACCATGCCCGCCATCAGACCGGGGCAATCCTTTTTGGAAGCAAGTGTGCTGAGCGGCAAGAACACCTGGCTCCTGGCGGAGATGAACAGCCTTTCAAGCCCGACCATGGGCATGCCAATGGACACCTACTACATGCCGTCCGCAGAAGAAAATGGCAGCAACCTGGCGCTGCCTGGCATCAAGAGTATTGTTCTTGATAATCTGCCGCTCACCCAGGGCGACACCTTCCTGATCAAAGTTGAAAGCGATCAGCCTGTGATGGTAAAGGCTGACCTGGCATCCATTCAACCAGCCTTTGTGGATTTGGGCGGTGTTCAAATGGCATACGGCGGCATTCATGCGCTGACCGAGCCTGGAGTTTACCCGCTGACCATGACCGTGACCTACCCGGATGGGATGGAATACCGCTTTGACCAGCTGGTGATGATAAATTCCGGAAATTTTTCGATCGACAAACCCTTGCAGGTGGATCCGGAATCCATCGGTACCGAGGCAGAAAAAGCTGAAAACGCCAAGTTTAAGGAGATTGTATTACCCGTGACCCCAGTGCAACAATGGGATGGGTTGTGGTACTCTCCGGCACAGGACGCTGACTGCATTATCTCGCAATTCGGCAGCCGGCGAACCTATAATGACGACCCTGGCGTTTATTATCATACCGGGCTGGACCTGGGCTACTGCAAAGGTACAGACGTCTACGCCCCCGCAGGCGGGACGGTCGTTGGGGTTTTCCCGGACCAGGTGGTGCGCGGAAATGTCATCGTGATCGATCATGGATTGGGTGTGTACACGATCTACATGCATCTGAAGGAAATCCTGGTAGAACAAGGAGCTGTGGTTGAGTCCGGGCAACTGATTGGAATTATTGGTACGACCGGTCGTTCGACTGGTCCGCACCTGCACTTTGAGGTAGATATCCAGGGCACGCCTGTCAATCCGTTGACATGGCTGCGCCGGGCATTTCCTTAAAACAAAAAGAGCAAATATTTGCTCTTTTCGAATGCGCTGAGAGGGAGTTGAACCCTCACGCCTTGCGGCACGTGGCCCTCAACCACGCCTGTCTGCCAATTCCAGCACCAGCGCAAACGTGAGATTAGATTATACCGGTTCCGTGTTCTTTGTCAAGAACGCGGGGTCAGAATGAGGTTGAAGTTGAAAAAAACAATAGTTTTAGACGCAATGGGCAGCGATAACCGCCCCTTGCCAGAAGTGGAAGCGGCAGTAATTGCCAGCAAGGAATTTGGGATCAACGTGATCCTGGTGGGCGATGAGAATCAGCTCACCACCGAGCTGAAAAAATTGGGACAGGACCTTGAAGGAGTACGGGTGGTGCATGCGCCGGAGTGGCTCGAAATGAGCGACCACATCCAGGAAGCCCGTGCCAAGAAGCAAAATACCATGGTGGTAGGAATGCAACTGGTGAAGGATGGCGAGGCTCAGGCCTTCGTAACCGCGGGGAATACCGGCATGGCAATGTATTTTGCCAGCAAGATTTTTGGCCTGATCCCGGGTTTGATCCGACCTTGCCTGGGCTCCACGATCCCCGTAAAAGGCGGTAAAAGCGTTCTGCTGGACATCGGCGCTAATTCGGACTGCAGACCGGAATTTTTGGTGCAATTTGCGCAGATGGGAGGAGTTTATGCGCGCTTGATGCACGGCGTGACCGAGCCTCGGATCGGGCTGATCGCCAACGGCGAGGAAGAAGGCAAGGGCAACGAACTTGTCAAGGCAACCCATCCGCTGCTGAAGGAGCACCTGCCTGGCTTTGCGGGCAATATTGAAGGCAAGGAACTGTTTGGCGGATCAGTAGACGTGGCTGTGACGGATGGTTTCACGGGGAATGTGATCCTCAAGTCAACGGAAGCAGTTGCGAGCCTGATCATGAGCACGCTCAAAGAGGAATTGATGAGCAGCACACGCACCAAAGCGGGCGCCTTTTTGGCAAAACCCGCCTTTGATAAGGTGCGGCAGTTAATGGACCCCGCAGAAATCGGTTCTGCACCGCTGCTGGGTGTAGACGAACTAGCGTTTGTGGGGCACGGACGATCCGATGCAAAAGCCATGGTGAGTGCTATAGCCCGGGCAGTGCAAGCGATTGATGCTGGCTTATTGCCCGGTTTGAAAAATTCTATCTCGAAAAACGGAGAATCAAAATGAAACTTATCAGAAACGAAAAACACATTAATCGAAATAAACTCATAGGGAAGCTCCTGACTTTCACCAGCCTGGGCGTTTTGGGTCTCGGTCTCTATTTCGCCTTTCAGAAAGAGGGGGCGATGATCCTATATTCTTATATCTGCCTGATTGTGGGTTTCCTACTGACGCAAATCGGTATTAATTTTGTAAATCGTTACGGACGATCGCCGCGTTATGATGAAATTTTTGGCACAGCCTTTGAAAAATTGCGGCATGATTACACCTATTATGTTTACAGCTCACCGCTGCCAATGCTCCTGGTGGGTCCCTGCCGTATTTGGATGCCAATCCCTGTCAATGCCACAGGTGAAATCAGCTATGAGGACGGAAAATGGAAACATAAGACCCGGAACCGCATCCAGAAAATGATGGGGCAGGACAGCGTCGGCAAGCCAGACAAGGAAGTTGCCGAAGCCTCTGCAATTTTAAGCAAGTACCTGACAGAAAAAGGCATCCCGGCTGAGATGCATCCTGAACTGAAGCCGATCATGGTAGTCTACCTGAAAGAAACTCAGCTTATCGATGTCTCGACTGCGCCCTACCCTGTGGTGGAATTAGAGGACCTGAAGCGCTATATCCGCCGTGTTGACCGGGAAGCATGCACTGATCCAATCAGCCCGGAAATAGCTGAGAAGTTGCATGAAGCGATGGCAAACGGGCTGGTTGAGTCTGATGCCAACGGGGCAGAGTAGTAGATAATTAATTCTTCTAACAAATCAAAAAACAGCGTATTTCACGCTGTTTTTTGATTTGTTGCCACTTGCCTATCAGTAAGGCGTGGTGCCATACATAGGCATGTTCCCTACATCTTTGAGCGATTATGCGGTCAATTCGTGGAAGTTGTAGGGTTGATGCCTGCATCAACCGGCGTGGTAACTTGGGAAAAGCATTGGGGATAAGTTGGGTTCACGAGGACCGTGCGGGCTACTGAGGAACTGGCAGGCCAGTTCCCTACAGATATTATTGATTGTGATTCACCGGAAAAAATTACTTCTTTTCTTCTTTGATCAAACCAGTAAACTTTCGCAGTTGGTAGACCTCCCGTTCGGTCAGATTGCGCCATTCACCAGATTTGAGCTTCCCAAGTTTAAGATTGGCTATGCGCACACGTTTAATCTGCGAAACTGGCAAGCCTATGCGCGCTCCAACTTTGCGGATTTGCCGCTTTTTGCCCTCGTGCATGATGATCCGCAGCCAGGCTCCATTGCTATAACTACCCATGATCTCCACCTGTGCAGGCAGAGTGCGTGTGCCGTCCTCAAGGACAACACCACGGCGCCATATTTCAAGCTGTTCCTGGTCCGGAGTTTTGATCACAAAAACCTCATACTCCTTCTCATGGTGATAGCGGGGATGGGTCAGGCGGTTAGCCAATTCACCATCATTGGTCATCAGTATCAAGCCCTCGCTGTCAAGATCCAGCCTCCCAACCGCAAAAAGTGGTTCAGAGACCCCAATCAGATCGTTGACTGTGGGTCTGGGGTGGATTTCGTCGATGTCGGAAAGGTAACCTTTGGGTTTATTTAAGGCAATATAAATTCGTTCGGTTTCAATCCGAAGCAGTTTGCCGTCAACAGTGATCGTATCTTTGGCTGGATCGGCTTTGTCACCAAGATGGATGAGTCTGCCATTCACCTTGACGCGACCCGCTTCTATCATTTTTTCGCAGGCTCGACGCGAGCCTAAACCCGCGAAAGCCATAATCTTTTGAACGCGTTCTTCCATCAGTCTTTCAATAGCCTCGTTTCTTCTGTCTCTGGGGACGGTTTGGGTTCCAACAACCCCTCAAGATCCACCGCAGGAAGTTGCTCAAGAGATTCAAGACCAAAATGCTGGAAGAATTCGTTCGTGACGCCGTAGAGAATCGGACGACCAAGAGCTTCGGAACGTCCTAATTCCTCAATCAGACCTTTGTAAAGCAAACTTTTCACCACACCGTCACTGTTTACACCCCGGATCGAGTCAATTTCCGGCCTGGTGGCGGGCTGCTTATATGCTACGATCGCCAGCACTTCGAGCGCGGCTTGGGTCAGGCGAGAGGTAACCTCCAGCCCGAGAAATTTTTCAATTGTCTCAGCAAACTCAGGTGCGGTGATCAGTTGGTATTGGTTCTTTATCTTCTGGAGGCGCAAACCGTGCTCCAATGTAAGGTGGGCAGATAAGGTTTCCAGCAATTTCTCAACTTCAGACGTTTTTAGATTCAGTGCCTGACTTAATTGCTCCATAGAACTCAAACCGGGAGCGGCGAAAAGTAATGCTTCGAGCGCCCTGGTGTTCGGGTCTATTAAATTGTTCGAGTTTTCTTCGTGCATGCTATAATTCTTTCCTGTTCCGGGTCATGATTATACCCGAAACCCTGCTAAAAACTGAAAGGCAAGTTATGCTCATCTTACTTACCGGCGCAGCCGGTTTTCTGGGTTCACATTTATGTGACCGCCTGCTTAAAGAAGGTCATCAGGTGATCGGTCTCGACAATTTTGTCACCGGTGACCCGGCGAATTTAAAGCATCTTGAAGGTAATCCAAACTTCAGGTTGATGGAACAGGATGTTTCCGCGTTCATCCAGGTTGATGAACCGCTCGACTATATCTTGCATTTCGCCTCACCTGCCAGCCCAAATCCCGCTTCGCCGCTTGGTTATCCAAATCTGCCTATCCAGACGCTTAAAGCAGGAGCGCTCGGAACCTACAACAGCCTGGGTTTAGCCAAAGCGCACAAAGCTCGCTTCTTGCTGGCTTCAACCAGCGAAGTTTACGGCGACCCCACCGTCCACCCTCAAAGTGAAGATTATTGGGGAAATTGTGATCCAATCGGACCAAGATCAGTCTACGACGAAGCCAAACGCTTTGCTGAAGCCCTGACGATGGCATATCACAACGTGCACGGGGTCAGAACGCATATCGTGCGGATTTTTAATACTTTCGGCCCCAGGATGCGTCTGGATGACGGAAGAGTGGTTCCAAATTTCATTCAGCAAGCCCTGCGTGAAGAGCCGTTGACGATCTACGGCACCGGTGAGCAGACCCGCAGTTTCTGCTATGTCAGTGACCTGATTGAAGGCATCTACCGCCTGATGATGACCGATGAACACCTGCCGGTCAATATCGGCAATCCGATCGAAACCTCCATCAAAGACTTTGCCCTGACCATCAATGATCTTTGCCAGAATCCCAGTGGGATTAGCACAATTTTTACTGACACTCTTGGAGATGATCCCCAACGCCGCCAGCCAGACATCACGCGTGCCAGAACTATTTTGGGCTGGGAACCGCAAGTTGAGATGCGCGACGGGCTCAATCTCACTATCGATTACATGCGTCAAAAACTGGGCTTACCCACCAAGCAGGTTTGAGCGTCTGATGGGTATGCTGCGCGTTGTCGGAGGGTCTGCCAAAGGGCTGAGACTCAAACATGTGCCTGGGGATACAACCCGCCCGATCACCGATTTGGTTAAAGAATCGCTCTTTAATATTCTCGGGGGCGAGGTGTTTGATGTGCGTATGCTGGACCTGTTTGGGGGGACAGGCGCGGTCGGAATTGAAGCCCTCAGCCGGGGCGCCAGAGAAGTGACCTTTCTGGATACCAGCCGCCTGGCAATCAGGACGATCCGAGAGAATCTCTTTGCCACACATTTTACTGACAAAGCCAGTGTGTTTCAGGCAGATGCCTTTAGTTGGCTTTCCAGCCAAACAGATCCGCAATTTGATCTGATTTATGTTGCTCCACCCCAATACAAAGGTATGTGGGAAAAAGCCATCGACTTGATCGATCAAAATCCTGCAATCCTAAGCGATGATGGGCAGGTGATTGTTCAAATCAACCCATTGGAGTGGGTCGATAAAGACTATGCCAATTTGCAAGTTTTTGATTCAAGAAAATATGGAGACACCCTGTTGGTTTTTTTGGAAAAATCAATGGGTGAATGACATCACTAACTGACCTTCTTCGTCGTAGTGATAATGCCCCCAGAAAGGTCTTCCACTTGCGCGCTGGCGCATCACAAGCGGCAGGAGTGTGTAGAGGTCTTCTACCAAATTCAATTTCAAGGCACTCGTTTGTGAATGCCACGCCAACCTGCCCTCTTCAGAAGCTTTCAGTACCCCCTGCAGTTGTTTTGCCTTGAAAACAAAGAAGACAATGCCAGGGTTTTGGGCTGTATCTACCAGCACCTGACCACAGAAGATCCACTTATCCGCCATCAGACCGCTTTCCTCAAGCAGCTCACGCTGTGCCGCTCTGAGGACTGACTCCCCCTGTTCCACATGGCCGCCCAAGCCATTCCAATAGCCAGCCCAGATTTTTTTATCCTGCGCGCCCTCCAGTAAAAGGACTTGTCCTGTCTCGTTGACAGGGAAAATCAACACTCTGGGGATCAGAGCATATCGCTGATTGGAAACGCCTTGTGATTCAACACTCATTTTTAATACAAGAGCCTGCGGTTTGCCCGCAGGCTCTCATTATTATCCTAGTGAAGGAACATCGGCAGACCGAGAATGTTCTTAACCTTGGGACGGTAGGTTTCCTTGTCGTAATAGAGGTCCACGTCCACGTGACGCTTGCCACTGATAACTGTCTCAACCGGGACCACGGAGTAGTTGCCGTCAGTGATTCCCACCAAATGACCAAAATCATTCTTCAGCGTCAACTGCATAGCCAAAGCACCATAGTTCATAGCAACCATGCGGTCAAGCATGTCGGCAGCGCCACTGCGCACCAGGTAGCCAAGTTTCTGGTACATCGTGTTGTAACCGGTGAGGGTCTTAATTTGATCCGCAAGGACTTCCCCAATGCCCCCAAGTTTACGGTGACCATAAGCATCCATTTCGCCTGATTCGACAATCTCGCCACCATCTGTATGAGCCCCTTCGGAAATGACACACAAAGAATAATACGATTTGCTGTTGCGCTTATCCGATGCCAGCAGCTCAGCAACTTCTTCTACGTTGAAAGGAACCTCGCAAATAATGGTACGGTCGACATAGCTCAGATAACCGGTGATCAGAGCAGTTTCGCCTGAATTCCGTCCAAAGAGCTCCACAACGCCAATGCGTTCATGCGAACCAATGGAAGTGCGGAAATTTGTGATGAGATTAACTGCCTGCGTGACAGCGGTGGAAAAACCAATGCAATATTCTGTTCCCAGCACATCGTTATCCATCGTTTTAGGGATAGCGTTCAGTTTGACGCCTTCTCTTGCCAAACGAGCAGAATAACTGAGAGTATCATCACCACCGATGGTGATCAGAGAGTCGAGTTTGAGGTGATCGATTACATTGAGGACGTGGTCGGTGTAATCGGTAATTTCTTCCATCTCATCCACAACCTTACCCCATTTGCTATCGCGCAAAAACTCAGGGGTGTCCTTAGCGCGCACTTTTGAGGGATTAGTGCGGGAAGTATGCAGAAAAGTACCGCCAGTGCGGTCCACGCGGCGAACTGCCGTTGGGTTCAAATCTCTGATGTACAGTTCATGGGTTGCAGCATCATTTATGTCATAACCCAATAATCCAAGCCATCCCCTTCGAATACCGACGATTTCATAATCCCCATCAAGGCTGTTCTGAACAACTGATTTTATTGCGATGTTCAAGCCAGGGACGTCTCCGCCTCCAGTCAGGATACCAACTCTTTTCTTTGCCATTGCCTGTTCCTTCTTAATTTTCTATTGAGTCAATCAGTGCTTTAGGACTGACGGTTGCCCACCACCTAAACCACTGCAAGCCTAAAAATGTTATTGCGGGCAACAAGAGGATGACCAGAGACGATTCCTCGGTCGACCAATTTTGAGTGATTTGAAAACGACGCCAATGAATAAAAATCAAGGCAAGGTATGTTACCCAGAAAATAATTCTACCAGAAACGCGCCATTTCTCTTTTAAATATTTGAAAACGCTGAAAAGTGGAGCAAATAACCAAATGAGATAGATGCCTTCGGAAGTTAGATTGAAAAGATAGAGCAGATTTAGGGTCAACATCAGTTTCCAATGAAATCCGCGCCCTTCGCGTTCCCCGATGCCATACCATTCCACCAGCATCATGACCAACACCACCAGGCTGAGTATTATAGCGATTTGAGCGCTGGCTCCGGGGAAAAGTTCCCCAAACACCATCAGAGGTGTTCGAACCCATGAGAAATCCGGAAATAAGCGCAGGTAGGCCGCAAACCACTCTGCCACCCAGCCCGGGAAGAGGATCAAAGACACAAGAATCAAAAAGGCAATCGAACTAAAAAAAATCTTTGCCAGGGAATTGTCTCTGCGGGCACCAAGCCAGATCATGAACAGGATTACCAGGAAGAGGCTGAGCGGCACCATCCAAACAGAGAGCGCGAAAAGCAAACCCGCCATCGTGCTTTGCCGTTCACGAGCCAGGTGAACAGCCAGCAGTGTCAGGAAGATATATGGCGCATTGACACTGATCACCAAAACCGTTTTGAATAAGGGGTAGAACACCAATACAAGAATTGAAGTTATCAATAGTTCTACCGTGCTCATCTTCAATCCTGCCATACGGATCGAGAGCACCACACTGAGTATCAGACTGAGCTCGATCAAAGTCATCCAGATCGCCCTGGCAATGGAATAAGGAACGAAACTGATTGGAAGATAAAATAGCACAAACCAGGCAGGGTCGACAAACCGACCTTGACTCAAGCCAAAAGGTTCATTCCCGTTCTCATTAAGCAGCTCGAGGGTTGCCTGGTGTGTGGAGTCACTATAGGGAGATGAGCCGGATTGCATCCATTCCCCGGCTGCCACCCATCTGGGAGCGAAATCATCCTGCAAAGGAAAAGTGGAGGCTAAACGCAGATTTAATAACGTCGCTCCTACCAGCGCGAATAAAATCAGCATTGGAAGCCAAACATTAGCAGTTTTCTTTAGAAACAAATCATCATACCTTTCAAAGCCCGATTCTATCTTTATCCACCAGCGAGGTCAAATGCTCCCTGTTCGAAATCGCGAGGAATAGTTGATAATGACTCTTTTTATAAAACGAAGAAGTGAGAGATAAACTCTCGAGATAATCCGATATCAGGACAAAGCATTCTGCCAGCAGGTATACACGAAATTTCAAAAAATGGACTGGTAGCAGTGCTACCTTCTCAATCCCATTTGTGAAATTTTTATTGACAGGCACTTGTGAAAATGGTAACATTCTTGAAAGTGAGCATAACATCTGCCCACTTACTTGGTTAGCTTCGAACATATCAGACCGGTTATGTGGAGAGCTGGTCGCAATATTTTCCAAACAGCAAACCAATATCGCCATTTCCTTAACAAAAGAAAATAAGGAGTAACAGATGAAAAGTAAGAAGTTTCTAGTTCAAATGGTACTGTTGATTATGAGCTTTGTATTGATATTTTCAAGCACAGCTTGCCGATCAACTGAAGTACCTCCCGCAGAGCAGCCCGCTGAGACGGAGCCTGTAGTAGAAGAACCGGAAGAAAAGCCCTACAAGATAGGGATCATGACCGGAACTGTCTCCCAGGGTGAAGAGGAATACCAGGAAGCCATGAACCAGATCGCCAAATATGGCGATATGATCGTCCATGCCACCTATCCTGACAACTTCTCCACAGAGACCGAAACGACCATCTCGCAAGTTGTGCAGATGGCGTCTGACCCTGAAGTGAAGGCGATCGTGTTTGTGCAGGCAATCCCCGGTGCTGCAGCAGCCATTGAGAAAGTTCGGGAAATCCGACCTGACATGCTGTTTGTAGCCGGTGTTCCTGCTGAAGATCCTCCCATCATTGCAGAAAAAGCAGACATCGTATTACAGGTTGACGAAATCTCGATGGGTCGCACCATCCCTGAACTGGCTGCCAAGATGGGTGCCAAAACCTTCATCCACTACTCATTCCCCAGGCATCTGTCCTATGCGACCATTGCCCGTCGGCTTGAGATCATGAAGGAAACCTGTGCGGAATTAGGGATCGAACTGGTGGAAGTCAACGCACCAGATCCTACCGGTGACGCAGGCGTCTCTGGTGCACAGCAGTTTATTACTGAGGATGTTCCACGGCAGATTGCAACCTACGGCAAAGACACAGCCTTCTTCTCCACGAACTGTGCCATGCAGGAACCTCTCATCCGGACCATTTGGGAAAACGGCGCGATTTATCCACAGCAGTGCTGCCCAAGCCCCTATCATGGGTATCCCGCTGGTTTGAACATTGATGTCAAGGGTCACGAAGGCGATGTACAGTACATGCTGGATCAAATTGCCATCAAGCTGAAGGAAAAGGGTCAGGAAGCCCGCATGTCGACCTGGGGTGTTCCCATCAACATGTTGATGATTGACGCCGGTGTCCGCTTCGCGATCAAATTTGCGGAAGGACAGGTCACCAATCCAAGAGACACAGAAGCTTTCATTGCAACCTTGAATGAAGCGTCTGCCGCACGTGGTTTGGGCGATCTGACAGTGACGAACTACAACGAAGACGGCGTTAACCTGCCCAACTTCCTGATGTTGCTGGCTCCTTTCTATGATTTCTCGCAGTAGAGAGATCCTGACTAACGACTAAACTCCACAAAGCGCCGGCTTGCAGAGCGCAAGCCGGCACTTCTTTTTGAAAACAGAAGAAGGAGGCACAGTATTGGAAGACCAATATTTGTTGTCAATGAATAATATTTCCAAAGAATATTATGGCAATCGGGTTCTGAAAGGCGTTAACCTCAAAGTCAAACCGGGAGAAATCCATGCCCTGGTAGGAGAAAACGGTGCTGGCAAATCCACCTTGATGAATATTCTTTTTGGTATGCCCGTTATTTACTCCACAGGAGGATTTGAAGGGGAAATCCAGATGAGTGGCGAATCAACATCCATTGATTGCCCACACACTGCCATGAACTGTGGAATTGGCATGGTTCACCAGGAATTCATGCTTATCCCTGAATTCAATGTCACAGAAAATATCAAGTTGGGCAGAGAAATTGGTGAACCTACCGCCTTCAGCAAGATTTTTGGCAATTTACTTGACAAAATGAATTGGCCACAGATGTCCAGGGATGCCCGAAAGGCTCTGGATAGCATCGGGATGATGAACATTGAAGAATATGCCAAGGTGGCAGGAATGCCGATTGGTTATAAGCAATTTGTTGAGATCGCCCGTGAAATCGATAAAACAGGCATTAAGTTGCTGGTTTTCGACGAACCCACCGCTGTTTTGACTGAAGGCGAAGCGGACCGACTCTTGGAGATTATGCGGTTGATTGCTCAGAAAGGAATTGCAATCATCTTTATTACCCACAGGTTAACTGAGGTTATGGCTGTAGCTGATAGTATGACTATTTTGAGGGATGGTGAATTTGTAGCCCGTAAAGATGTCAAGGAAATTAACCTGGCAAGAATTGCTGAACTCATGATCGGTCGAAAGGTCGATAAACTGGTTGACGACAGTCTTCTAAGAAGCCGGGATCTGTCAGATGACAAAATCGCGCTCGAATTCAAAAATTATCACGTGGACATGCCAGGCGAACGCGTGAAAGGCATGAACATCAAAATCCGTGAAGGCGAGATCTTTGGGTTCGGTGGACTAGCAGGACAGGGCAAAATTGGTATCGCCAACGGCATCATGGGTCTTTTTGATACGCAAGGGGATGTCTACGCTTTTGGAAAACGCCTGGATCTCAGCAAGTTGGGTGAAGCCCTCCGCAATGATATTGCCTTTGTTTCGGAAGACCGAAGAGGTGTTGGTTTGCTGCTTGGCGAATCGATCGAACGAAACATCACCTTTTCAGCAATGCAGATTAAAAATGAATTTCTGACACACATAGGCCCCATCAAACTTTTGGATAAAGCCAAAGCGGATCAACATACCCGGGACATGATCAAACTGCTGGATATCCGCTGTACTGGAACTTCCCAGGCGGCTGGCAGTCTTTCGGGAGGCAATCAACAAAAAGTCTGCCTTGCCCGGGCAATCACGATGGACCCGAAAATTTTAATTGTTTCAGAACCAACCCGCGGTATTGACATAGGCGCGAAAAAACTGGTTTTGGAGTATCTTACAAAAATTAATCGTGAACAGGGAACAACGATTGTGATGATCAGTTCAGAATTGGTGGAACTCAGATCTCTGTGCGACCGCATAGCGATCGTCTCTGAAGGAAAAGTTTTCTCGGTAATGAAGCCTGATGATTCTGACGCGGCATTTGGTTTGGCCATGGCAGGAGTCAGAGAGGAGGAAGCCGCATGAAAACCTTGAAGAATATTTACGAGAACATTGGACTGCCAAGATTAATTATCGGTTTGTTTTTCATCTTCCTCGTTGTAACATCGATAGTTTTGGGGTTTTCACCAGCCGCATTATTTAGCGATGTTCTCAGGCGCTGGTTAATGTATGGAACCTTGGTGTTAGCAATGGTTCCAGGTATTCAAAGTGGTATCGGATTGAATTTTGGCATATCGTTGGGTATTTCCGCAGGACTTTTGGGTTCAGTTTTTGCAATGGAAATTAGTTTTCTCAGAAACTGGAACGAAGTGCTGGGGGCTGGCGCGCCCTGGTTAACACTTCTGTTAGCCCTCTTATTTGGGATAATCATGGCAGCAATTTTGGGGACTCTCTACGGTATGCTTCTCAACCGGGTCAAAGGCTCAGAAATGACAGTCTCCACTTATGTTGGTTTTTCTGTGATTGCCTTCATGAACATCGTTTGGCTCTCGCTCGCATTTAAAAATGGTGAGTTGAGCTGGCCTCTTCAAGGCCGGGGCTTGCGCAACACAGCCAGTCTTTCAGGCAGCTTCGGAGGTTTATTAAGCAATCCGGATGTGGTCCAGTCAACGCAGCCGGCGTGGCTGCATTGGTTAGCTTTCAAAATTGGAGATTTTACTGTTCCGCTTGGATTGATCTTAGTCTTTGCCCTGCTGTGTTTCATTGTCTGGCTATTTTTTAGAAGCAAACTTGGTATTGCCATGAGCGCCGCAGGTGAAAATCAATTATTCACCACCACCACGGGCATCAATGTGGACGGAAAACGCATCCAGGGGACAGCAATTTCAACTGTTCTTGGAGCAGTAGGAATAATTCTCTATGCTCAGACCTACGGATTTTTACAACTTTACAATGCACCCCTGATGATGGGTTTTGCCAGCGTTGCTTCAATTTTGATTGGCGGCGCCTCTGTAAGACGAGCGAAAATCTCGCACGTTCTGATCGGCACTCTGCTTTTCCAGGGAATCCTTGTGACCGCCCTGCCGGTGGTCAATGAAGTGATTGAAATTGGTACTCTGCCAGAAGTGTTGCGGATCATTATTTCCAATGGCATCATCCTGTACGCCTTATCCAAAACGAAAGGAGGAAACCAATGAGCCAAAAAACTAACGTCTTACAAAAAGCTGGTTCTTTCCTCTTTGACAATAAAGTCATGATTGCTTTCGCGGCAATTTGTGTGGCTGCGATTGTGCTTTCCGGCAGTCCCATGACCTTCATTGTGGATGGTGTTTTCACCCGCATAACCCGTAACACCTTTACAGTGCTGGCTTTGATTATTCCTGTCCTGGCCGGTTTAGGCTTGAACTTTGGCATAGTGATTGGTGCCGTTGCAGCCCAAATCGCTGTATTCTGCGTTGTATACTGGGGCTTTGGTGGTTTTAGCGGCATGCTACTGAGCGTGTTAATTGCCACCCCGCTGGCTGTGCTATTTGGTTATCTGGTGGGTAAACTTTTCAACCGCATGAAAGGCGCGGAGATGATCGCCGGGCTCATTCTGGGCTACTTTGCTGATGGTTTATACCAGTTATTGTTCCTGGTTATCATCGGTGGAATCATCCCGGTCAACAATCCCAAATTGATCATTTCTGGAGGAGTAGGAGTCAAGAACACGATCGATTTGACGGGTAATCTGAAATATGCGATCGATTCTGTGCGGATGGTAGATATCGTCACGGTTTTATTTTATGTGGTGTTGGCTATCACCGCCATTAAAGTTGTCTTGCATCTGCTCAAAAAATATCAGCTGAACAAAGGTGATTTCATCCTCTTTGGGGTAGTCGGGCTTTTGTTTGGCATCTCCTATATACCCGTTATCGAAAGGTTCCTTTCCACTGACCGCCTGGGTCTGTTGGATGCTCTGACGGCGGTGCTGATAGTTCTGGCAGTCGTGCAGATCATCAAAATCGTCAAATCGATCTGGATTGACAAAAAACCCGCCAAAAACTTGGTCAAACCGATATTGGCAATACTGGGTTACGGTCTGACCTTCGGTCTGACCTTTATTCCTGAGATCGAAAACGTGCTTTTGTTCGTCAAGTTGCCAGTTTTGCCGTTTCTGTTAATTGCGGGATTGTGCTGGTTTAATCATAAGATTCTATCCACACGCTTAGGGCAAAATATGCGCACGGTAGGACAGAGCCAGAGCGTCGCAATGGCTTCGGGTATCAACGTAGATCAGACCCGTGTGATTGCCATGATCATTTCTACTGTTTTAGCAAGCTGGGGACAATTGATCTTCCTGCAAAATATCGGCACTTTTTCAACATACGGCGCTCACACCCAAATCGCGCAATTTGCCATCGCAGCCCTGCTGGTTGGCGGCGCCTCGGTGCAGAAAGCCACGAACAAGCAGGCCATTATTGGCGTCATTCTGTTCCATACACTGTTTATCGTAGCACCGCAAGCCGGCAAGCAATTGTTTGACAATGCTCAAATTGGTGAGTACTTCCGGGTCTTTGTTTCCTACGGCGTTATTGCACTATCACTGGCAATGCATGCCTGGAAGCAATTTAAGAAAGAAGTTCAACCCCCAACAGAAGGAATCGACTTGGGAAATTCTGCCCTATCCCCAGTGGCTGAGAAACAGCAAATTCTTGATTAATAGCATTCTAATAGTAGAATTACTAACAAGTTTACACAAGAACACCTCCCTAAGAAGGTGTTCTTGTGTTTTTATCAAATTTTTCAAGTAATTATCAATTTGGTCGACTTCTCAACTAGTTCTCATTTTGCACTTGAATTTTGTCTTAAAATATCGTACTCTATTGAAACGAAAAACAAAAACACAGAAAAGGTCCACTGCTAATACATGGCAAGATTGAACAACCAACCCATAATTGAAGAAGATTCCCCCTCATCATCTCTAAACCGCCTTCTGGATTTTGCTCGAAAAAAGTCCTACGTGACTAACGATGATATCCTGCAATTCTTCCCGGAAGTCGAACAAGATATTGACCAGCTTGAGGGCGTCTATAATGCCCTCGGCAATGCCGGCATCGGCATCAAAGACGACGATTTGCCCGGAAACGAACCCTCCGATAAGGAGTTATCAGAAACAGCAGAAGAGGAACCCACCATCGATGACCTGGCAAACATCGACACCGATGACACAATTGGTCTATACCTGAAAGAGGTTAGCCGGGTGCCGTTGCTGAATGACATTGAAGAAGAGGTCGTTCTGGCGCAGCGCATCGAACGAGGTCGGGCAGCCAGGGCAGAGCTCGCCCAAGGGAACCTGAGCAACAAAAAACGCCAGGAACTTTTGCGCTTTATTGAAGATGGCAGCGAAGCCCGCGACCACCTCATCACCGCAAATTCCCGCTTAGTCATCAGTGTCGCCAAGAAATACATGGGGCGCGGTGTTCCATTTTTGGATCTGATCCAGGAAGGAAACATCGGCTTGATTCGCGCTACCAAGAAATTCGAGTATCAGCGCGGACACAAATTCAGCACCTACGCCACCTGGTGGATCCGCCAGGCTGTCACCCGCGCGATTGCCGACCAGGGCAGGACTATTCGTGTTCCAGTGCACATGGGCGATCAAATCAACAAACTTTTGCGCGTTCAGCATCAGCTTACCCAGAAACTGGGGCGGGATCCATCGGTTGAAGAATTGGCGGAAACGCTGGAAGTACTGCCAAAGAAGGTCGAAAACATGATCCAGGTTGCCCGCCGACCGCTTTCCCTGGAGACACCTACCGATGATGAGGAAGATTCCGTGCTCGGTGACTTTATCGAAGATGACGAAGCTTCTCCTCCGGATGAAACCGCCACCTTCAACCTGCTGCGCGAACACCTTGTGGAAGTGTTGGACTCCCTTCCTCCCCGCGAAGTGCGCATCCTGCAGTTGCGTTACGGTTTGCTGGATGGGCAGGCATACACTTTGGAAGAAGTTGGGCGAAAAATGGGCGTCACCCGGGAACGCGTGCGTCAAATTGAAGCCCAGGCACTCACTCGCCTGCGTCACCCCAGTGTGAGGCGCAAGTTGCGCGATTATCTCGGAGACTAGCTGTGACGGAGCAAGAAAAAGAAATAACCCAACCTTTTGTGGTGAATAGTCCCACGCCCACTCCTTCCGCTGAAGAGGGAACGCAGCCGATCAAAGTTAAACCCTATGCGCCACAGGCACAACTGCCGGATTGGTTACTCAAGTTTGCGTCAGGCCTGGAGCAATCAGTGGACGAAATTCAAGACGCTGACAAGCCTGAACTGCTTGCTTCATTATCTGATGGCATGGAAGAAGAGGAAGTATTTATTCCTCCTGCAATGCCTGACGAGTCTGAATGGCAGGAATTATCAGATTTCGAAGACCAGGATCTACTGGATTTGGAACCAGCTGAAGAAGAACAAATTACCACCGCAGAGCTTGAAGCCATCGACGCGCCTGATACCGGACTGGAAACAAATCTGATCGAAGAAGCAGAAACAGCAATTGCGAAGGATCCGCAGCTCGATATGGCTGAAAGTTTCAAGCAGGAAGTACGCGACTTGCTCAAACAAGATCAGCGCGAGGAAGCCCTTGCACTGATTCGTGCTAACAAGACCGATCCTGTTTTAGCGGAAGCCGCAAAGAAAACCTTACGCTCCCAACTGACGCTCGCCTCAGACACGGGCGACCTTTGGGACATCTACGATGAGCTCAACAGCTCATTGGATTAAGAAAATTCTCTGACTGGAGCATGATATGGAACGTTCTTTAGTGTTGGTTAAGCCCGATGGCGTGCAGCGGGGGTTGATTGGTGAGGTGATCACCAGACTCGAAAACCGTGGGCTGCGCCTTGTTGCGGCGAAATTCCTGCAGGTCAGCCCGGAGCTGGCAAAACAGCATTATGCTGTTCACGCGGGAAAACCATTTTTTGATGGCTTGATTACCTTTATCACCTCCTCGCCTGTCATGGCAATGGTCTGGACCGGACCCGATGTGATTATCGCCATTCGCCAGATGATGGGAACAACGCGTGGAACTGAAGCTGATCCAGGCACAATTCGCAGTGACTATGCCATCCAAAATCGGAAGAACCTCACCCATGCATCAGACTCTCCGGAAAACGCTGAAGCTGAGATCGCGCTGTGGTTCAAACCGGAAGAATTGGTGGATTGGAAGCGCTGCACCGAAGACTGGAGCTTTTAATGACAAAAGAAGGTTTGGATTCCTATGTAACTGTTTACAGCGCCCATGGTCGCTTGGATGCTGAGACGATCAAGGCTTTCCTTGAAGCCCAGGGCATTCCCGTTTACATCGACCAGGACACCCTGGGGTTGATTTACAGCTTCACGGTTGGTGACCTTGGCGCGGTGGGAATCAATGTACGTCCGGAAGATGCCGAAAAGGCCAAAACGCTTTTAGCGGCAATGGATGAGGGTGATTTTTCGAATGAGATTTTTGTCGAAGAAGAAAATGCCGCGAACGCGCCCCACATCGGACCGCTCGAAACCGAGGATGATGAGCTGAAAGGCAGGAAGAGGGTTCTTTTCCTGTGCACAGGCAACTCAGCCCGCAGCCAGATGGCTGAAGCAATCGTAAACAATGACTGCTGGGACGCGTGGGTCGCCTTTAGTGCTGGCACCGAACCGACCGGCAGAGTGAATCCATTCGCGCAGCAAGTCATCGAGGAAGCGAATATTTATCATCAAGGGCGTTCGAAATCAACAGAAGAATTTTCAGGTCAGGTCTTTGACCTGGTGGTCACCGTCTGTGACCATGCCAACGAGACCTGCCCGCTCTGGCTCAAACAGGGTGAGAAAGTTCACATCGGTTTTGAAGATCCTGCCGCGTTTGTGGGCAGCGATGAGGAAAAATTGGCAGTCTTTCGCAAAACCTTCGCCCTGATACGCGCGACCATCCCACCCTTGCTCAGCAAGTATGCGGATTGATCAATCGCTCAAGTTGTCAGTTTCAGTTTAAATTGCTTCGTACCTCACTATGACGGGAAAGGTCGTATGGAGACCTTCGGTCAATTCCCGTGCATGGTTGCCCTGGATTAAGAACCAGGGCAGGTGAAACCGGAAAGAGCAAGAGCTGTCATTGCATAAGTCTGTTAATCTGTCATTGCGAACTTCTTTTGTGAAGCAATCTAAAATGATGGAAAGTCAGAAATGGTGGAGGTTGCAAAA
>DDWY01000092.1:19328-21980 GCA_002347705.1 Anaerolineaceae bacterium UBA2274
GTCGCAATGACAGATAACGAATGACGCTGAAGCAGGGCTTTTCCTGATCCCCTACCCTGACGGGCACCTCGTCGAGGAAGGAGGATAAAGGGGGTGAGTCTTGTTATCCTGAATGCGGTGAATATTCTGATTATTAATAATCAGATTCTTCGCAAAAGAGTCTCAGAATGCCAATTACTATTTTTGGTGGGTTGGCTATCGCGAGGCATAGGTTGGTATGGATTCCATGACGCCATACTCTTCGAGCACGATGACCCAGCCTGCGATCGCATTTTCCGATATTTTTTGAATATTCTCTCGTTGGGAAGCTGTTTTCAGGGCACTAAAATGAGAAACTCCTGTTTTATAAATTGCGCATTCTGTAGAAATACTTGTCAACCAGGGCGTCGTTATGCAGCTTGACACTAAGGTCTTCATAAGCAAGATGCCCATTGTAGTAAACATCTGGCTCAATACCTGATTCAAGAAGATTCTCACAGGTCTGCACCAGCAGAGCAGGCACAATGAAAGCGGCTGGTATGGTGGAGGTGGCTCCAACTTTCTGGGAGAGACCCGCAAGCTCAATGGCGGCGTCGCCATAAAGCGAGCAATTGTCGATCACGACATCTGCCACATCCTTCAGTTTCTTGCCGCTGCTGTGGTGGGTGGTAAGCTGATCGGCATAACTGACGTTGGTGATTGCAATCACAGGCACGCCCCGTTCTTTGGCTCCTAAAGCCACATCGATCGTGGCGGCATTGTTGCCAGAGTTGGAGATACAGATCATAGCATCGGGAGGAAGGACGCGGTTGTATTCCACGAGCACCCTGCCAATGCCCTCAAGCTTTTCAAGCTTGCTGGTTTTGGTGACTTCATTGATACCCGCCACAGCTGACTCAAAAATCGCATGCACGTTCGCTAATGTAGCAGCCCGCCAAAACACATCCTCTGCTATCAGGCTGGAATGCCCCGATCCAAACAGATGAATGATTCCATTATCCTTGGTGGTTTTTGTGAGAATTTCCGCAGCCTTAGTGATATTGGCTTCTTGTGTCTTGAGAACATCCTCCACCACCTCCTGCATAACTTCAAAGTAGCGTTGCCAACTTCTCATCCGAACCTCCAGATTTTATTTGTGGTGATTATATCCATGCTCATCCGGTTAAGGGTAAATTGTGTGCTGAAAGATCAGAGTAACAGGCTGCTAACACTCTTGAACTTTAACAACGGTCCTATTTGACAAGCCCTACCCTTTGGTTTATAAGTCAGGAATGAAATCTGCTTCCCGTTGCTTATTCATTCCGGTAATTCTCAGCCTCGTGCTTGCCAGTGGCTGCGGTCAGATCAAAACTCCGCCAGTGCCAACTGAGACAGCAATTGCCGCACCCACAGTTCAGGTTCCTGAACAGCTTTTTACTCCTGAAGCGGTCGCTGAAATTGCTCCGACCCCGGAGGCGTCCATAACAGACGCTGACCTTGCGCTGGCATTTGGCGATTTTCGCGAAGCCTACAAACTTTACTCTGGCACGCTGCCGCAAGACACAGATGAGTTCAAAGCCGCAGCGCTTTTTGGGCAGGGGCTGACCTTCTATAAACAGGAAGATTATTATCAATCCAGCCGCATTTTGAATGATCTGATCCAGAAGTACCCCACCACCTTGCCGGCTGCCAGAGCCCACCTCATCCTTGGCGAGATCGCCCTGGCAGATGACCACGCGGAGGATGCCTTAGCTGAATTTCAGGCTTATGCCGCAGCCCGACCTGGCGTAATTGACCATTATGTCTATGAAAAGATCGGCGACTTGCTGAGCGAGGATGGTCAAACTGAAGCAGCTTTTGAGGCGTACAAAACCGCCTACCTGGCAGCCCCTTCCACCGAAAACCTCTCCCTTGCCCAAAAGGTCGCGTCTGGGTACGCAAATCTGGGTCAAGACCAAGCTGCGATTGACATCTATAAAGAAATTTATTTTAAAACAGGCAGCGATTACACCAAAGCTCAAATGGACCTTCTGATTGGCCGTATCTTGATTGGTAACGGACAGGAAGAAGAAGGCTATAGCTATTACCAGGATGCTGTCAATAACTTCCCCTACGCTTACGACAGCTACTCAGCCTTGCTGGCACTGCTGGATGCCAATCAGGAAGTCAATGAATTGCAGCGCGGATTGATCAACTACTATATCGGACAGTATCTGCTTGCCATCGATGCCTTTGACCGCTTCATCGCGAATAGCAATGTGGATCTCGACAAAGCCCTCTACTACAAGGGAATGGCCATGAGGGCGCAGGGTTTGGTTTTGGCGGGTCTTGAGTCCAACGAACGCCTGCAGGCAAATTTTGCGGGTGGTACAGATGAGGACAAAGCAGCAATCCAGCTTTGGAGTGAGTTGATTGCCAGTTATCCTGCCAGCTCCTATCGTATGGACGCGATCCAAGCCATCATCGAGACCCAAAACCGCTACCTGGGGCAAATCCAGCTGGCAATCGACACCGCCCTCAGCCTGGCAGCCGAACTTCACTCTGACGCGGAAGCCCCTGATCTGCTTGATACTGCCGCAAGCTACCAGTTATTTGATAATCAAAAGCAAGCCGCTGCGGATTCCTGGACGCGCATCGCGCTCGATTTCCCAAGCTCCGAAAAAGCTTTCAACGGTTTGTTCTTTGGAGGCTCGG